>JASBUV010000059.1 GCA_030147705.1 Gammaproteobacteria bacterium | reverse complement strand
CGGTTGTAGACCGTTCTGTCGCCCGTTGTTTCCTCGATCTCATAATCTGCGGTGTTCAGGTACGAATCCCCCATCGGCCTCACCACCACACCCTTCAATTCGCCGCGCGGAATATTAATGGAGATAAGCGTGCCTTGTGGTGCGCCCTCGCGTTGGTAGCGACTGACGAGATTGGCAGCAAATCGTGCCGACGCGGCAGTATCCACGCCTTGTGTATCTTCGGAAACGGCGATCGCCGGAATACCGTGATAAAGGCCTTCCATCGCTGCTCCCACCGTGCCGGACAAATGGGACACGTCACCGACATTGGCACCTCGATTGATACCGGAAACAACCAGATCGAATGGCGCCGGATCGCTCAGCTCAACAATGCCAAAGCGCACCGCATCTGCCGGCCTGCCGTGAATCGAATAACCAAAGAACGCACCGTCTCTGTAGTAGCGCTCCACAATCAGGGGCGTGCCATCGCTGGCCTGGCTGCTCCCGGACTGATTCTCGCTCGGCGCCGATACGACGACCTCAGTATTTGGCAGGGCCGCCAGTGCGTCATGCAATGCATGGAGTAGCGGGGAGTCGATGCCATCGTCATTGGATAGCAGAATACGGTAGTTCTGGGCCGCGGCAGCGGAGGTGAGCAGGCAGGCTGCCAGGAATCCGGTGAGCACTGTTAACTGTTTGGTTTTTATCATTTTTCTCTCCATGGAAAGGCAAGCCATCAAAGCGATTACGCTTGGCAACGCCAATAATCATGATCCTTTCTGACAGACAAGCAGCAAGGCTAGTGCCATTGTAGGGCGCTTCGCGGATTCAGCCAATTTCCAACTAAGCGTCGTCGATGGAATAGCGGGCAAACCGGGTCACACGGATGGGTGTCTTCAATTCAGCGCTCACCTCGTCGATCAGATCGCCTATGCGAATTCTCGGATCCTTGATCCAGTTCTGTTCCAGAAGTGCCTCTGCAGCTGTGCCAGTCTGCCCTTCCCTGAACTTGACTGGAATGACGTTGAGCATGGAATTGGCATCAATGCCGGTAGGGTCCGCAGCCGCAATATGCATGGCAATATCTTTCGCCAGCTCCTGAAACTCGGCACTCGCCAATGTGATCTCGTAGGGGGTATCGAACTCGACAAGCACGCCGATTCTGTTCTGATGCAGGTAAGTCTCAATATATCTCATGAACTAGCCAATCGTTTTCAGAAAGCACACGCAGCGCCCCGTCTCTTCAAAGCCCAGGCGCTTGTGGGCGGCGATGCTGTCTTCGTTGTCGATCTCCGCATCGCTGCCCAGTTCCTTGTAGCCATTGGCGAGCGACCATGCCTCGACCGTTTCGATCAGGCGCTTGCCGAGCCCCTGCCCCTGAAACTCGGGATCGACATACCAGCCCTCAACAAACGGCACCGCTGAGGAGATCGAGCCTTCGGCATAATTGCGAATGCTGATTTCAATAAAGCCACAGAGGCCGCCGTCCGGATTCTCAGCTACATAGACCAGACTGGGATTGTGAGAATTGCCAGAGAAATAGGGCTCGATTTCGGAGTGGTGCGCATCGGGGGTGTCGGGCCACAGGAGAGTTCGCATTCGGGACCACTCCTGAAAATCAGATTGCTTGGCTTCACGGATAAGCATGATCGTCCAACTGGCTATTCGATGCCTGTCACCCCTGTTTGCAGGGATAACGCTTCTGCATCACTTTAACCGAATGCCTGATGATTTTCCTCAGAACTTTCTCATTAATATCCGCCAGCTTGTTGATGTAGAGGCAGCTCTTGGCGGTTTTGTGTTTGCCGAGTTTTTCGAGATCCTGACGATAGTCCTCAAAGCCCGGCATGATGTAGATAGAGAGGTTCTGTGCACGAGGTGAGAACCCTGTCACGAACCAATCTCCCTCTCTGCCACTCTCGTATTTGTAGTGATACTGACCAAAGCCGATGATCGACCCATTGAGCGCAGCCTTGTAGCCCGACTCCTCTTCCATGATCTTGAGCAAGGCTTTGCAGTCTTCGCGC
>JASBUV010000026.1 GCA_030147705.1 Gammaproteobacteria bacterium | reverse complement strand
ATCCGAACAGCAACTGTATAACGCACTGCCGGCATGGCTACGGCAAGAAGAGGAAGAGCAAGGCAGTCTGCAGCTGGAACTCAACAGCGGCGGGAACACCTACACTGCGAAGATGCCTCGCCAGGCGCTGATTGAGAGCCTCGCCGGGCATTATCGGAAAATCGAGTCCCAGATCGAAGCACTCAGTAAAGGGGCTGCAAGTCAGATTCTTCTGAATCCTAAAATCGCAGCAATGCCGGGTTTTCGTAATGCACTGCGGCAGCAGGGAGACTTGCTGGTCGTACCTCATGGAACGATCCACAAAGCGTGCGTTGAACACAGCGAAAGTATTATCGGTGGCGAGCGAGGGATTCACCGCGTGGCTGCCCTGCCGCTGAAGGCCGAACATAGAACCGCGATGGCGAAGCGCAGCTCCAGTGCGGAGCAGCCTACCCATCTGCTCTTTCAGCATCGCGCATTCCCTCTCGAAGGGTTGCGAGTGACCAACAAGCCCGAGCTCAATGGGAGCCAGACCGCCCAGTTAAACCTCGCGCTTGCGGGCCTGCCTGAACAGCTGGGCGTGATAGAGCGGCGTGGCAAGGCGCTCTATCTCCAGGTATTGGATGGCGACTGGCGCAAGAACGATGAGGCGATTCAGGGTGAACTGGAATTGAACCTTGGTGACTGCCTCAAGGTGGGCGATTCGGAATTGCGTGTGATCCGGGTGAATCATGGCTGATACCAAAGCGACACGACGACGTGTGAATCCACTGTCCCTGGCATTTCTCGATGTCATGTTCTGTGGTTTTGGTGCGGTAATCCTGATTTTTCTGATACTGGACCACACCAGTACCATTGCAGAATCCACCACCAGCCCGGACCTCATGGCAGAAATCAATCTCCTCAACAGAGAGGTGCAGGAAGGCGAGGAAGGGCTGGTCCAGTTACGGAATACCGTCGATCAGGTCAGCCTCGAAGTGGTCACAGCACAGGGACTCGCATTCCAGATTCAGGAACAGATCGATAATTTCATGCAAGAGCTCGCGGCACTGGAAAACTCCTCCATGGCATCGGAAGACAGTGTGGAGCAATTGCGCAGCGATATCGAATCGATGGAGGAAGAGCTGCGTCGCTTGCGGGCATTGGCTGAAGAGCAGGAAGGCAACAATGTCCGACAACACCTCGGCGATGGTAATCGGCAGTATTTGTCGGGATTGTTTCTGGGCGGGCAGCGCATCCTGATGCTGGTCGACAGTTCCGCCAGTATGCTCGACAGCACGCTGGTGAATATCATTCGAACTCGCAACATGAACGATACCGCCAAGCGTAACGCGCCGAAATGGCGACGCACAGTAAAAATTGTGGACTGGGTCAGCACGCAGCTGCCGATCACCAGCCAGTATCAGCTCTGGACCTTCAATTCAGATTACGGCAGCGTCCTGGAAGGAACGGACGGCACGTGGCTGGAAGTGGCGGAACGCGATCAGCTCGATCAGGCCATCGAGGAGATGCGCAACGTGATTCCCCACGATGGCACCAATTTACAGCAAGTCTTTGCCGCTGTGGCAGGAATTTACCCGCCGCCGGACAATATCTTCCTGATCACCGATGGCTTGCCAACGCTGAACGGTCGCAATGCGAATGCCGGCCTCGTAACCCCAAGAGATCGTCTGGAACTGTTTGAAGACGCCGTTGAAGTATTACCCGAGGGTATTCCGGTCAATATTATATTGCTGCCGCTGGAAGGTGATCCGAGTGCGGCCGCAGCCTATTGGCAATTGGCACAATACTCGCAAGGATCCTTTATAACGCCGTCCAAAGACTGGCCCTGAGGTGAAGGATCAGAGCAAAGTAGAGCGATGCTGCACAAGCGGATGATATGGCTAAACTGGAGAGACAGAAGTGAGAAAGCGTAGTCGCGAAACTGACTCGTTTACCGTGTCCTTTCTGGACGTGGCCTCCTGTGGTTTCGGGGCCATGATTATTCTGCTGATGATAACCAAATCGCAGGCTCCGATTACTATCGAATTCTCCGAAGTCTCCCCCGAGGCTTCGGTGTCAGAACTGCAGGAAGAGCTGTTTGCCATTCGCGGTGAAACCACCATTCTGAACCGGGAATTGACTGCCAAGCGAGAACAACTTTCTGTGCTGACCGAACGCGTCGCGCGCTTGCGCAGGGATCTGACCGATGTGCGTGGTCGCTACTATGCGACTACCGAGCTTTCTGAAGAAACCACAGAAGAGTACGGCAGGCTTAGCATCGCACGGCAATTCCTGACCGAAGAGATGCAACGTTTGCTCGCCGATACCATCACGCCGGAGAACAACGCGATCGGCGGTGTGCCGGTGGACAGCGAATACATCATTTTTGTGATCGATACATCGGGCAGTATGTTCAACAACCCGAGCTGGAACAAAATGTTGGACATTATCGACAATACCCTCAACGTCTACCCGGAAGTCAAAGGCATCCAGGTCATGAACGACATGGGCGACTACATGTTTTCCTCATTGCGGGATTCCTGGATTCCTGACACACCAGCCCGGCGGGCCCAGATTCTGAGCACCCTGCGGAGTTGGAACCCTTACAGTAATAGTAGCCCTGTAGAAGGGGTGACACGGGCAATCAGTACCTTTTACGAGCAAGACAAAAAAATCAGTATCTATGTGTTGGGTGACGACTTTCAGCCAGGCGGCTCCATCCAGAATGTGCTGGCTACCATAGACAGGATCAATGTTGAGGATGAGAATGGGGATAGACTGGTACGCATCCATGGCATCGGATTTCCCACGATATTCGCCGGCCCTCGTCGCTTTCAGCAAAGTGTTTATCGCTATGCCACATTAATGCGTGAGATGACGCAACGAAATGGTGGTACATTTGTAGGACTGAACGATTTCCGCTAAATCCCACAGGGGCAGGAAGGTTAACCATGATGACGAGAGTAAAGTTCAGAGGCCAACTCAGCAGGGTACGCGGCAGCTTGCTCTTGGCCATTCTGTTGCTGGCCGCAACTGGTTGCGGAGTTAACAACGTCGTCATCCAGGGGAACTTCCCGACCCCCAATGTCAATCAGCTCCCACTTACCGTCGCGGTTTACTACGACGATGCCCTGAGAGATTTTTCCTATATTGAGTATTCCGAAACCGGCCAGGAGGAATACAATATTGCCAGTGGTGTGTCCCATATCCAGCTATTCAATGCGATCCTGCCCGCCATGTTCTCTGAAGTGGTTGTGGTCAATAGTCTGGAAGAAGCACAAAGCAGAAACGTCGATGCGGTGTTCGCGCCAGCGATCGAAGAGTTTCAACTGGCCTTGCCGGCCAAAACCAAACTCGATGTCTTTGAAGTTTGGATCAAGTACAACATGCGTTTATTGTCAGCCGAAGGCGGGTACATTGCCGACTGGGTGCTGACCTCTTATGGCAAAACTCCGACGGAGACATTCCGTTCTGCCGAAGCCGCCATCAACGATGCTGCTGTCGTAGCCTTACGCGATCTGGCATCGAGCTTTTCTCTAAGTTTTGCACAAGTACCGGAAGTACGTGACTGGTTGAATGGCCGTGGGATACGGTCTTGATATGAGGTTGGTCATGAAAAGCAATAATAATCGGTTAGATCGAAAAGGGCTGTGCCTGGGCGCCTTACTTGCTGCTCTGGCATCTTGCACCAGCACTACTGTTGACGAGTTCCGTCAGGGTGAAACCGGCATCGAAAGCCATGAGTCGGTTGTTATTCTGGGGCGCCGTCAGGCCAGTGATTACGAAACCCGCTCCGAGTTTGTTGAGTGTGTGGGTGAACGCATGACGCGCGGCGAAAACGCCGTCAGTGTCATTCCTGAACAAGAGTTTATCGATGCCATGTTCCCCTGGTTTGAGCCGCGAACTGCGCCACTGCGCACACGCGATCTGGAACAACTGATGGCGGAAGATGTCGTTGCCAACAAGATGAACGAATTTAACATCCGTTACATTGTGTGGGTCGATGGTCAAACAGAAACGACGGATCGTGCTGGCTCCATTTCCTGCACTATCGGTCCAGGCGGCGGTGGCTGCTTTGGATTCGGTACCTGGGAAGATGACGCCAACTTCGATGCGCGTGTCTGGGACGTGGGTTCCCTGACCAATGTCGGCACGATCAACACTGATGCGTCAGGACAATCCTATTTACCCGCACTCGTAGTGCCGATTCCTCTCATCGCGCGAGTTGAAGCAAATGCCTGCAGTCGTCTTGCTTCACAACTCAAGGAGTTCGTTGTCGGCGGCAGTTAACCGGCACATCAAGCCGGCAGGTAGATCTGCGTAAAGATTGAGGTATTGCTATGAAATTCTTCCGGCCACAAAACTCTCCCGCCAATTCACAGTACAGCCACAAGTTTGTGGCTGCGCTGCTGGCTGCTTTGGGTTTGGCATTGTTAAGTGGCTGTTCGGTAAATCCGGCAACAGGAGGCGCAAACCTTGTCTTGATGTCGGAGAGCCGGGAGAAGGAGATCGGCGCCGAAGAACACGAGAAAGTGCTGGCCAGCATGCCGATGTACCAGGACGAAAAACTCACGGCCTATGTGACGGAGGTGGGCAATCGAATCGCAGCGGTAAGCCATCGTCCTGATCTAGACTATCAGTTCTTTGTTATCGACAGCCCGGATATCAATGCGATGGCACTGCCGGCTGGTTATGTTTACGTTAACCGTGGCCTGCTTTCATTCATGAATTCAGAAGCAGAGCTTGCCGCGGTACTCGCACACGAAGTCGGTCACATTACCGCGCGTCATGCTGTGCAACAACATGCACGGGGAGCACTCGCCAACGTAGCCTCAGCAGTTGGCGGTGTTGTCACCGCAGTTGCTACCGGAAGTGGCTATGTGGGCTCACAGATCAGCCAGGTGACTTCGATCTGGGCACAAACCGGTTTGTCGGGATTCGGTCGAGAGGCTGAGCTCGAAGCGGACAGTCTGGGTGCAGAATATTTGCTGCGTGCAGGTTATGACCCCAATGCCATGATTGAAGTCATCACAGTGCTCAAGAATCAGGAAGATTTTAATCGCCGGGTTCAGGGTAACCGTGGCACCTATCACGGCGTGTTTGCCACGCACCCACGCAACGATACCCGATTGCAGGAAGCGATTGCTGCAGTCGGCCAGCTCTCGGAAAGCGAAGTGACCCTGTCTGACAATACTGCATTCCGGAATGCGATTGACGGATTGATACTGGGGGAAAGCAATGCGTCGCGTCAGACCGATACCCGCAATCGCTACTATCAAACCTTATTGGGTTATACCGTGGTCTTTCCAGACAACTGGGAAGTCTCTGAAACAACCACAACCGCCACTGCCAGCAATCCTGGAGTGGGAGGCATGCGTATCGAGGCACAGCGTCTGCAGGCCAATGTCGATCCGCGGCTTTTTATTCGTGATGTGTTGGGAATTACCAACCTGCAAAAATCCGAACCCTTACAGCAGTTCCGGCTGCTCGGACACACCGGTATTCATACCAACGCCAATGGCAACCCGGAACGGGTAGCTGTTATCTATTTTGGGCCCCGCGCCTTCATAATTCGTGGAGAGATTCGCGACCAGAATGCAGTAGATGACGTTGATAATCTGCTGCTCGGCGCAATACGCACCTTTCGCCCAACTCAGCGCGGCGAAGTCGGCAGTAACAGAGAGCCGCGTATCAAGTATGTTCAGGCAAGTGAGTTCTTCGATTTCTCAGTGGTCGCACAGAGCAGCCCAATCGCCCAGCACCCTGAAGAGATGTTGCGCTTGCTGAATGGCTACTATCCACGTGGCGAGCCTGCCGCCGGTGCATGGATCAAGCTGGTTGAATAGGCCGGGTAACCGGTCTGGCCGTAGCGCATTGATCCATTGCTGAGTGTTCATTTCCGAGTCAGGTAGCTCTCGGTTTCTCCCGCTCGTTGCAACAAGTCTGAACCAGTTTGCAAGCCCTGTTCCCGGGATTTTGTTTTTATCGTTCAGAGGGTTACACTTGCTTGACCATGACCGCTCTGGAAACAACAAGCAAGCCCCGTCACCCCACGAATCAGACTCTGGACCTTCGCTTTGTGCTCGATGGCCTGCGCGAGCAGAACAGGGTGAGCGCGGCTGACTATGATTTCGCCTGGACCAATCGCGGCGCGGCCGAGCATCGTGGCAAGCATGTCTTGCATTACCTTGCAGATCTCGAATTGGCAGACAATGCCAATGCTGGCAAATTACTGGACATCGAATCTCTGACTCGAATTCTGGCGAATCTCTCGGGCCAGGACTACTACCGAATTGATCCGCTCAAGATTGATGTGGCAAGTGTTACGCAAGTGATGGACTACAAGTTCTCACAGCGCCATCACATTCTTGTGGTCGAAGATAATCACGACGAAGTCGTCATTGCCAGCGCTCAACCTTTTCTGAATTCCTGGGAGTCTGTGCTCGAACACACGTCTCAGAAAAAAATTCGCCGTGTCGTTGCCAATCCGGTTGATATCGCACGGCTTAGTGCAGAATTCTACAGCGTCTCCAAATCCATTCGCGGCGCCACTGCCGGCACAACACACAAGAAAGGCATCGGTAATCTCGAGCAGATGCTGGAGCTTGGCAAGCTCAAGGACCCGGAAGCGAATGACCAACACATCGTTAATGTTGTTGACTGGATATTACAATATGCATTCGAACAACGTGCGAGTGATATCCACGTTGAGCCAAGGCGAGAGCAGGGGTCCATTCGTTTTCGCATCGATGGGGTTTTGCACACGGTATATTCCCTGCCCATGCAGGCGATGAGCGCGGTGACCAGCCGGCTGAAAATTCTTGGTCGGATGAATGTTGCAGAAAAACGCAAGCCGCAAGATGGGCGTATCAAGACCAAGAGCCCCAACGGCAACGAGGTGGAATTGCGCCTCTCCACGCTGCCAACGGCGTTTGGCGAAAAACTCGTGATGCGAATCTTCGATCCTGAAGTCTTGCTGAAACCGTTTGCCGCGCTGGGTCTGGGTAATGATGATCTGGATAAGTGGCAGAAAATAATCGGCAGCAATCACGGGATCGTGATCATCACAGGACCAACGGGTAGCGGTAAAACCACAACGCTCTATTCCACACTCAAGTCACTCGCTACCGAAGAGGTAAATGTCTGCACGATTGAAGACCCGATCGAGATGGTGGAGGACAGCTTCAATCAGATGCAGGTGCAGGAAAACATCGACCTGACCTTTGCGGACGGAGTAAAGGCCTTGCTGCGGCAGGACCCGGACATCATCATGATTGGTGAGGTACGCGATCTTGCGACTGCCGAAATGGCAATCCAGGCAGC
>JASBUV010000025.1 GCA_030147705.1 Gammaproteobacteria bacterium | reverse complement strand
CACAGTGCCCGCTGGGTGCATTGCAGTAACGCAGCCAAGCTCGCAGAGTTTCGCAAGAAGGCTTACGACAACCTCGCCATCGATGGGGGTGGTCACCTGACCTATCTCGCTCCCACGCGCGTCAATCTGAACCTGGCTGTGGAGCGCTATCCTGATGTTGAGTTCGCAGCCACCAGAGAACACTAAGGTTGATCTGTTATGAGTGAGTGTCGCATGCAGTTTGAGGTGAGTGCCCGGGACGGGAATGCCCGTTGCGGTGTGATGCGCTTCCCCAGGGGTGATGTCCCTACGCCAGCATTCATGCCGGTCGGCACCTATGGCTCTGTGAAGGGGCTCAATCCCCAGCAGGTGGCTGATACCGGTGCTGCGATCATGCTGGGCAATACTTTTCACCTGATGCTGCGACCGGGCACCGAAGTCATCAATCTGCATGGTGACTTGCATGACTTTATCGGTTGGTCGAAACCGATGCTCACAGACTCCGGCGGCTTTCAAGTGTTCTCGCTGGGTGAGTTGCGCAAAATCAATGAGCAAGGGGTCGAATTTCGCTCGCCTGTTGATGGCAGCAAGATTTTTCTGGGGCCTGAGTCGGCAATCGATGTCCAGCACAAGTTGGGTGCAGACATCATCATGGCCTTTGATGAGTGCACGCCGTATCCGGCAACTCCGGAGCAGGCTCGCGAGTCGATGGAGTTATCCATGCGCTGGGCAGAGCGCTGCAAGATAGCGCACGGTGAGCATGATGCTGCGTTGTTCGGTATCGTGCAGGGGTCCATGTTCTCTGAGCTACGCGACGAATCCCTGCGCAAGCTGATTGCGCTGGATTTCCCGGGCTATGCGCTGGGTGGTCTGTCTGTTGGTGAGCCCAAAGAGGAGATGCGCAAGGTCGTTGAGCATTGTGCGCCTATAATGCCTGCAGAGAAGCCGCGCTATCTCATGGGCGTGGGCACGCCGGAGGACATCGTGCATGCCGTGGTCAATGGCATCGACATGTTCGACTGCGTGATGCCCACACGTAATGCTCGCAACTCCCATCTGTTTACATCCCAGGGAGTACTGCGCTTGCGCAACGCCCGCTATCGGCACGATACACGCCCACTGGACCCGGAATGCGGTTGCTATACTTGCTCGAATTTTTCACGCGCCTATCTCTATCATCTTGATAAATGTAAAGAAATTCTTGGTTCTCAGCTCAACTCAATCCACAATCTGCACTTCTACCAACGCCTGATGGCCGGATTGCGAAGCGCCATAGAACAGGGTAGATTGAGCGCCTTTGTCGATTCCTTCCTGAACGGTCAGCGCCAACTGAATGAGCAGGACGAGACTTGAAATGACGAAAATCAGCCCAACCTAGTGTTGGCATGAGCTGTCGATGTCGCTGTAACTCACCAATGCCAGCCAGCACAGGCAGATAAATCAACGAGCCTGATTCCAAACTCGCTGAATCAGAGCCACTACAATAAACGAGAGCTTCCTATGAATTTTCTGTTTCCAACTGTTTATGCCCAGGAAGCTGTGCCACAGCAACCTTCCATGACCTATAACCTCGTGCTGTTCGGCGGCATGTTCCTGCTCTTCTATCTGATTCTCTGGCGCCCGCAGTCCAAGCGAGCCAAAGAGCATCGTGAACTCGTGGCCGGCATCAGCAAGGGCGATGAGGTCATGACCTCAGGCGGACTGCTGGGCAAGGTCACGCGCGTCGATGAAGACTACATGGCTATCGAAGTGGCCGAAGGCGTTGAATTGAAACTGCAGAAGTCGTCAGTAGCGGCAGTTCTGCCCAAAGGCACTATCAAACAGATTTAAGCGGCGCGTTTGGTCAGCCGTCTTGAGCGGCTGTTTCCATGCTAGCTGAGATGAGCGGTCACCGGCCGAGGCAGAACAAACATGCTTAACAAATATCCAGCCTGGAAGAATATTCTCATTCTCATCGTGGTCTTATTGGGACTGGTTTACTCAGTGCCCAACCTCTATCCCGATGATGAGGCTCTGCAGATATCCAATGAAAACCTGAATATCAGCGAAGCAGATCTGGCAACGGTTACGACTGCGCTGGAAGCCGCCGAAATCGATTTCTTTGGTGAGGAATTCAGCGAAACGGGATTACTCATCCGCTTCGATACCGTCGAAGACCAATTGCGCGCCAAGACGGTAATCGAAGACGCACTCACCAGTGACTATATAGTCGCGCTGAATCTCGCGCCGACGACACCTGGCTGGATGCAGTCAATCGGTGCAGGCAAGATGAACCTGGGTTTGGACCTGCAAGGCGGCGTGCACTTCCTGATGGAAGTCGATATGGAAGCAGCTCTTGAACGCCGTATGGAAGACAATCTGAGTAACGTCAGATCCATCCTGCGCGAAGAGCGAATTCGCACCCGCGGCATTAACCTGGTCAGCAATACGCATCTCGAGGTGCGCTTTGCAAACAGCGAAGACCGCTCAGCCGCCCGATCGATCCTCACCGAAAATTTCCCCGACCTGCAGTTTCAGAATGCTGAACGCGAAGGCAATGCCGTGCTGGACATGCGGCTGACCCCAGAACTGATTCTCCAGATTCAACGCGATACTTTGCAGGCCAACCGAACCACGCTGATGAATCGTGTCGATGCGCTTGGTGTATCCGAACCGACAGTGCAGCAGCAGGGCGCTGACCGAATCGTTGTCGAATTACCTGGTGTTCAGGATCCGGCTCAGGCCATTCGAATCCTGCAGCGTATCGCGACATTGGAATTCCATCTCGAGGCTGAAATCGGTGCGCCACGCAGTAGTTATGAAACCTATCAGTCTCCTGACGGGATACTGGTCAATGTCGACAATGATGTGATTCTGCAGGGGGATCGCATCAGTAGCGTGCGCTCCACGCTGGATCAGAATGGTTTGCCACAGGTACAAATCAATCTCGATGCACAAGGCGGCAACCAGATCAATCGTGTTACCCGTGACAACGTCGGGCGCATGATGGACATCCTGTTGATCGAAACGCGCTCACGAACCAATACCTATCTGGATGAGAATGGTCAGGAAGTTGAAGAGACCGAGTTCTACGAAGACAAGCGCCTGATCAGTCACGCCACGATTCGCACTGCGCTGCCGCGCACTTTCGTTATTACTGGTTTGACCGCGCGCGAAGCCAATGACCTGTCGCTGCTCATCAGTTCCGGCTCTCTGGCAGCGCCAATGACAATTGTCGAGCAATCGGTAATTGGACCATCGATGGGACGTGAAAACCTTGAGGCAGGCGTCCTCGGTGTGCAAGTGGCTGCGGCGCTGGTCGTCCTGTTCATGCTTGCTTACTACCGCGTGTTCGGGCTCGCTGCCAATGCGGCCCTGATCATGAATATCCTGCTAATCTTTTCTGTGATGTCACTTATTCAGGCTACGCTCACGCTGCCGGGAATCGTCGGTATCGTCCTCACGGTTGGTATGGCCGTAGATGCCAACGTGTTGATCTTTACTCGGATCAGGGAAGAGTTGCGAGAGGGTATGTCGCCGCAGAAGGCGATTGATGCCGGCTATGATCGCGCATTCAGTACCATTCTTGATGCCAACCTGACTACTTTTCTGGTTGCAGTGGTGTTGTTTTCCATTGGCACCGGGCCAGTTAAAGGGTTCGCGGTGACACTGATGATCGGTATCGTCACTTCCATGTTCACTGCGATAGTGGGGACCCGTGCACTTATTAATCTTATCTACGGTGGCCGCAAGGTGAAGACTTTGTCCATCGGTAACTACGTCGTTCAGAAACAAGCAGCGGCACAATAAGAAGAACTCTTATGTTGGAAAATACTCTCGCGGAAAATCAAATCGATTTCATGGGCGTGCGCCGGATCGCCGGCAGCGTCTCGGCAGTGCTGGTACTGGTTTCGCTGGTGTCGCTGTTCATCAATGGCTTGAACTTCGGGCTTGATTTCACCAGTGGTACGGCAGTACGTCTCAATTATTCCGAGCCCGTTGTTATCAATGACGTGAATGCCGTTCTCCAGAGTAACGGCTTCGATGACGCCGTGGTCGTGAATTTCGGTTCTGATCGTGATATTCGCGTTTTGTTACCGGTTGACTCGGAGGTCGCCGAAGCCGATCAGGCCGGGCAGGCGGTTGAGGTAGGTGAGTCTCTGGCTGCATTGCTGCAGAGCCAATCGGACAGCGTAATCACGCTGCTCGGTTCGGACTACGTTAGTGCGAAAGTGGGTGCAGAGCTGGCTGAACAGGGTGGTCTTGGCATGCTGGTCGCGCTAGGCATCATCATGGTGTATATCTCGGTACGCTTTCAGTTCAAATTCGCGGTTGGCGCTGTCGTTGCATTGGCGCATGACTTGATCATTACTCTGGGCATCTTTTCGATTCTGGCGATGGAGTTCAATCTCAATACCCTCGCTGCCATGCTCGCGATTATTGGTTACTCATTGAATGACACCATCGTCGTCTCTGACCGCATCCGCGAAAACTTTCGGCGCATGCGCAAGGGTAGCCCAGAAGAGATGGTGAATACTTCACTCAATCAAACCCTGAGTCGAACCTTGATTACCTCGCTGACTACCTTGCTTGTACTGTTCGCCATTTTGTTTGTCGGCGGAGAAGCCACCGAAGGTTTTGCAATTGCTCTGATCATGGGTGTGATCATCGGTACCTATTCTTCTATCTATGTAGCCTCGAATGTCATTCTTTATATGAAGGTTACCAAGGAAGATTTGATGATGCCGATCAAGGAAGGCTCGGAACTCGACGAGATTCCCTGAAACTGCCCATCACGCCTGCCTACCAAACTGGCTCGACATTCCGGCCACCCGTCTCGTTCGCCGCTGCAGCTCTAAAGCCAATGCTGCAGACGGCGATAATTCATATGCCAAGGCTGTGCATTGTGCGCAGAAATAGAGCTTGGCGCGCAGTTCCATTATTGTTATGTTTTAGCAGCCCGTT
>JASBUV010000021.1 GCA_030147705.1 Gammaproteobacteria bacterium | reverse complement strand
AGGCTCTCAATCAGCGCCTGGCGAGGCATCTTCGCAGTGTAGGTGTTCCCGCCGCTGTTGAGTTCCAGCTGCAGACTGCCTTGCTCTTCCTCTTCTTGCCGTAGCCATGCCGGCAGTGCGTTATACAGTTGCTGTTCGGATTCTGCATTGTGTTGCGGATTAAACCGGGATTGTTGAATGAACAACTCAGTACTCAGCTGCATCATGAGATCCATGAAGTTCTGACTGCCAACTCCTGGTACCGGCACCAGAGCCGAGGTGGTAATGTGTTCGTCCTTGACTTGCATGTGCGTCAACACAACCTGATGCAGGTGCATATCAACGTAGATAATACTTTCGGCTTCCGCCAATGCGACTGCGGCAGCGAGCGCTGAGTCGATCACCCCAACTGGCTTGAGAGGCGTCTGGCCCGCGATACCGAGCAAGATCGCCAGTTGCTGTTGCGAGAAGCTTCCGGGAACCGCAAAAATCACTTCGTGTTGCTCTGCCTCGCTTTCTGCGACTTCGGCAATGTGCAGCAGATGTGCGTGAGCGATATCCGCGGTGTGGCGAAACTGGTTCTTGTGGGCCAGCGGCTCGAGACTCAGCTCGTGCCAATACTTGTTAAAACTGCTGGTCGGCTTGAGGCGTGCCTGCCGTTCAGCCTCATCGCCGAGATGGAGCAACTCGCCGTCGGCCAGCGCAAAACCCGGGCTCTGGGCAATGATGCCTGTGGCATCGCCCAGACCGATCGCACTGTCATTCAGCTCGACGACCTTGATACTCATATCACTTTGCTCGCTCCGGAACCTGCAGATGTCGAATCATCCGCTCATCGCAGTAGTTCTGGCTGTCCAACACCAAACGATCCTGCAGTAGCTGCAACTGGTGCAACAAAAACATCAAAAGAATACTGACTACCAGAGCCACGAAGGTGGAGTTGAATGCCACACCCAGACTGACCGTAACGCCGACAATATCGCCGCTAACCGCCTGATAGGCTTGGCCCAATGCGGTTCCGATACCTCGAACCGTGCCAAGAAAGCCAATTGAGGGAATCGCCCAGGCGATGTAGCGCACTATGGTCAGCTCGGTTTCCATGCGATCCGCTTCGGTATCACAGATGTCCTTCACCGTATTGGACACATCCTGGATATTGCGCGTGCTCTGGAAGCGATGCAGGCCCGCAAGAATGGCTCGCGGCAGGAGAAAGTCTTTTTCTTTTTCCGGAAGAGCCTGCACAGGCCGCGCATAATTGCGCGCATCCTCCGGCAAGATACTCATCCCCTCCGACAACTGGATGAGATTACTTTCCAGCAGGCGTCGCTGTCTGAGAGTGTGCTGTGCTTTCATGCCGATGATCGACATTGCCCACAACATCAAAATGATACAGGTTTCCTGCTCGAAATCGCGCAGAATAATAAAGACTGAGCGTTCCGGAACGAAGTTCTCGTCTACTTGTTGTAACTGGTTCTGTTGTTCCTGAATCAGTTCCGCGTTCGGCCGTATCAGAGTGACATACGTGGCATGCACAATGATGATGGCGAAAATCAGCGTACCGATCTGGAATAGCGTTTCGTACAACGAGCCCTGCTTCATATCACATCCTTACTCTTGCCGTTCAGTAGGCGGTAAACTGCTCGCCCCCTAAATATCTACCGGAAATGAAACACCCAGATCCTGGGAGATTTCCTCTGTTGGAATGAAACGGTCGGGGCTTTCTTCCTCTTCCTCAGTTTCATCCACTATGAATTCTTCTTGTTGCAACACTTCAGTCGCATCTGTTGCCTGCTCAGCGCTATCCGTCGCGGCTCCGGTTTGGGGAGTGTCCTGTGCCAGCGAAAGCTGGGCGACGAAGAGCAGCACGAGCATGGCCAGTCTTGTTACGAATTTAAAAGAGAGAAGTGCATTCATCATCTACTCCAGATACCGCGCAACACGAAAGCCGAGATCATCACGCGGCTCTTCACCCCAGTCCCGAAAGGAAAGGCGCAACTCAGTGATGGTGCCATGCGCCCAACTCGAGCCGCGAATGGTGTGGTAGACACCATTGTCAGGACCGAGGGGGTCGACCTCTCTCGCTCCGAACACACCAACGGAACCGTAAAAGTCATGTACCCATTCGGCGACGTTACCCGCCATGTCATAGATGCCATGATGATTGGGCGCAAACGAGGCAACAGGGGCGGTGGCAAAATAGTTGTCCGTGTAGTCGAACATGACCTCGCCGAGATAGCTCTGCGCGGTGGTGTCCGCGAAATTGCCTGAATTGGGTGGTGGCGGCAGAGAGTCGCCCCAGGTATAGCGCAATAGCTCACCACTACCATCGGTTCGAGCCACCCACTCCCATTCGGCTTCAGTGGGCAGGCGATAACCGTTCGAGTCTGGATTGAATCCGGTCACGACGCCATCGGTCACCTGATAGAACAGTGGCAACCCTTCTCTTTCGCTCAACCAGTTGCAATACAACGCGGCATCCATCCAGCTGATGCGCACGACCGGCTGTGCCTCGTTGTTCAGCGTCAGCCCGGAGACAGTGCCGGAATTGTGTTCGGGATCATAAAGCCGGTATTCGGCGTTGCTGACCTCTCGCTGCGAGAAATAAAAAGGTCTTTCCAACTCGACATCACGCAGCGTCTCATTGGAGCCACGGCCAGGCTCTCGGCGAGAGGCGCCCATGGTGAAGGCACCGGGATAAAAGAGTGTGAGCTGTTGTCCGGCAGGGCTCTGGATAACTGGCTCGATCTGTTCCAGCCGCGCCTGTTCCAGAGATTTCAGCGTTACCCGGATCTGCTGTCCCATTCCAGGACGCGCGGTGAATTCTGTCATATAGGGCACATAGCCTTCGCGCCGGATCTCCACTTGCTGGCTGGCCGCCATCAGCTCATAGGTTTGGTTAACCTGACCGCGCAGCTCACCATTCACGAACAGCTGAGCATCCGCCGGCTCTGCTATAACTTCGACGTTGGCCAATACCGGCTCCAGTGTCAGGGTGATTTCCTGTTCCTGATCTGCCTGGGTGCGTACATTTCTGGTAATGGACTGATAGCCGTTGTGGAAGAACGTCACCTGATGGTTCTGCCCGGGCGGTAGGGCAATTTCGAGTGGTGTCAGACCCTGAAACTCACCATTGGCGGTCACGCTCGCACCGGAAGGTTGGGTACGGATAAACACCAGACCATCCGCGGGCTCCAATTCGACTCCCGTTACATCGAAGCCTTCTCCGGCAATAACATCGAAGTCATCTTGCCAGGCCTTATGACCAGCCAGTTTCAATGTTACGTCGCGTCTACCCTGAATGATCTCGGCCTGCATCGGTGTAGTACCGACCAACGCCCCGTCAACCAGAATATCTGCACCTGGAGGGTTGCTGGAGAAATTAACGACTGCCCAAGCAGGTTTCAGTTCTGCACTGAAACTCTGTCGTTGCTCACGCCCCTCAATCTCAATCGTGTCACTATGGTCGAGGTAACGATCTTTACTGATCGTTATATTATGTGTGCCGGGTTCCACCGGAATATCCGTAAGCGGTGTTGTGCCGACGTCAACGCCATCTATGCGAACGCGCGCATCTTCCAGATCAGCTGTAGTGATGGTAACGAGGCCAGGCAATTTGCGCATGACAAATTCATGTATCTGGTTCTGTTCGCTACCGACCACCAGTTGTGTATTGGTGTCGTGGTAGCCTTCATTGCGCAGGCTTAATTGATAGGAACCGGAGCGAATCAGATAGCGAGGCCCGAGGCGAATATTCATACCTCCCTCGATCTGAATGTCCGCGGTGATAGGATCAACTTGCACAGAAACCGATCTGGCAGTGAGAACAAACCAACTGGCGACAGTAACGACAACACCGGCCACACCGAGGAACACATGCAGCCAGCGGAATCGGTAAGAAAAATAGCGTTTTTTCTCTTCCCTTGGTGAGAAGTCGATAGGAACTATGGGGTCAGTTGCCCCATGAAGCGGTTTGATTTCTTCGCCGTTGTTATCTGTGAGATTGTTCATGGCCTACCTGCTTGTTGCCACCCGCTCTACACAGCGGACAACTACCTGCTCAGGCGTTTGGCCAAACCCTACTGTGAACTCTTCCCGCACTTCCCGGTAGCCGGCTCGGCGGCCAATCGCAACATAGTTGCCTGGTTTGAGCGACAAGGTAGTCTGTTGAAATAGTCCCAACTCGGCTTCGCGCAGCACGGTAACTTCAGTCAGGTTGTCAGAGACCAGAGTAACAGTGCGCGGCACTTGCGAGTTTTCCAGCAAAACCTGTAACTCATCAAGTTGACCTTGCAAGCGCGGGCCGGGGTTCTCGATTGCCCGGCCGGTAAAATAGACATCGACTGTTTGCTGGTATACCGCGTCTTCTGCAAAACGCTCGGGGTTGTCGATTGCCTCAACCAGTAGACGGTCGAGCTGCGCACGCTTGGCGGCATAATCTCTTCCCTGAATGGCGAATGTGAGATTCGCGTCTATCCCGAGCACTGTGTCGTAGTGGGTCACGGCTTGTTGCCACTGCTCGGTCGCCTCGGCTTCTGTGATGTGTTGCCTGGCGATAGCAATCTCTGCATTGGCCACTTGTGTTTCAGTTTGGACAATCGCGGCTCTGGCCTGCTCTTCGTTAACACCCATGTTCGCGGCTCGCTCAAAGGCAGCAATCGCTTCCTGAGGCTGGCCTTGTTCGAGGAGCGCGTAGCCCGAAGACATGATGCGATTGAACTCATTGCTGCGGATCTGTGCGTTGATTGCAGCAACGCGCTGTGGAATCAACTCATTGTAAGCATCAAGAGATTCCGCTTCGCGAAAGCTTGCCAGCGCAGCGGGCAAGTCTCCGTCTTCCGCTTCGGCCTCAGCCCGGGCGATGAGCGCCCGCACCTCATCCAGTGTGCGTGCCCGCTGCAGACCGATCTGTGCGGCTTCGTTATCGGGGTCAAATACCAGTGCGAGGGAGAACCGTTCTTCGGCTCGCGTACTGTCTTCATCTGCAAGCGCTTGCTGCGCCTCGGCGAGAATGCTGGCCAACACATCCGATTCGCTGTTCAGAAGGGCAAGCAGCTCATCGCGGACTGCGGCATAGGCAGAAGTCGCTGACTGAAAATCCTGGGTTCGGTAGTACTCGTCGCCGACGCTGGCCTGTTCGAGTGCAGCCTCATACCTGTCTGCCGCCCAGCTGCCAACCTCCAGACGTTCCAACTCTGCCTGATGCTCCAACAATTCGGCGAGAACATCCTGGGCTTCCTTGCGTTGTATTGCGCGTTGCGCTTCCTCGAAAGGAGAGATCGCCGCAGCGGCAGGTGCAGGCGCCGCTGGCGCAGGCTGAGTCGTTGCAACTCGTCGCTCCAGAGGCAGCTCGTATTCCTGTACCAACGTGGGCAAGACGAAGATTACCAGTAGCGCTGTTATCGTGAGCACACCGAGGCCAATCCACATCCATACTGGTGGCTTGTTCTCAGTGCGTGTGATCACGGTCGGCGCAGGCGTGACAAAATCCGGCGCGCTGTTATCGCCCGTTGTTGCTTCTGCGTCTTGCGCAGGCAGCTCGGGTTTGTCGACTTCTTTCTCTGACATAGACTTCTAGCTCGGGTAGCACGACCCGCCCTGCTTTGCTTTAACTTTCACCCATTTCTGCGGCGTAAATCTCAGCAAGAATTTCGCGCCACTGAGCGTACTGTTCTTCAACCGAGCCTGACAGAGTAATAGTGCGGTCTTCGAGATTGATAACCCGCGGAGCAACTTCGTTCTCGAGTGATTGGCTAAGCTCTTCCAGAGCTTCCATATGCATTCTTGCTTCAGCCTGCTTGTCGAAGCCACTCTTGATCAGGTAAGCGCCCGCACCAACACCAACAACGCCACCGGCCTGTGTGGCGTAGTTGCCGCCATTGCTGGCAGCAGCGAGGCCGCCGATTACCGCGGCGGTGCCGGCGATGAAGCGACGGCGTGCTGAATCACGCAGCTCGCGGAGCTCCAATGTCGCGTCATAGCTTTGCTCGCGCCATGAGTCGTAAGGCAGGCGCATCTGGCGAGTGAAAGTCGCGTAATAGTCCTGCACGGTATCAATGAACATGAAATCGCGCTCACGAATTTGTCTGATCCTTTGCAGCAGAGGATCGTTCTCTGCTGGCAAGGAACTGATCTGGTAGTAGCCGTTGCGATCTCGCACGAGATAGTTGCTAAACGCCTCCGGTGAGAATCGCTGTGCAAATTGCATTTCCGAAACGGTACGGATCGCCTGAATGCGCTGGGCCGAAATATTGCTTTGGCGATAAGCCAACAGATCGTTAGCTATGTTGTTGTACAACACCTGGAATGGATCGTTTTGTTGGCGCTGGGCAGGGTCATAGCTGAAGCGGCTGATTACCTCTTCATATTCCTTTTCGTACCACTGCCGTCCAGTAGAGTCTTTCACATTGATGCGCACACGCATGGCTTCACCGTTGGACTGCAGCACGGTGCCGCTAATCAGCACATCCATTGGGCTGGCGTCGTTGGGCAGCAAACGCACAATACCCCAGTTGCCTGAGCGCTGCAGGGTATTGGAGAGCAGGTAAGGCGCATAACGCGACTCGGCTACTCGAATCTGGCCATTGGTGATTTCCGCATCATCGTCATCGAGCTCATCGAGACCAGGATCGAAGATGGCAATTCCCACATCCAGCAGCAATTCTTCAGGAATGTTTTCTGTCGACTGGATTACCGGGGTATAGGTTGTCGATTTCACTGTGTGGGTTGAACATGCCGCTGCGAACAGGGCAAGCGCACACAAACCAACTACATTAACCAATGCTTTCTTCATTACTGACCACCTTCCGCAATACCTGTGTAGTTGCGATATTCATCCCATAATGCTTCCCGAAGTTCGGGATCGGGCTCGGTCATCGCTGCTTCCCGAATCTGACGCGCGACAACATCATCGTCACGCCCACTCGGAATGTCTTCGGGCGGTGGGAATGTTTCCGCCGGGGCGCTGCCAGTAGAAGCGGACTGCGTTGCCGCGATGACACCAGAAGGCACTGTGGCGCCTCCCTGATTGAGAATTTGTGGCTGATTGGCTGCAGGGCCTCCGCCACTGCCAGTATCCGAACCCGTCGCGCCGCCGACGCCGGCACTACCGGCTTCATTACTCTCGCGCTGGGCGCGCGCGCGTTCATCGAGAATATAGCCATCGAAGACCTCATAGCCCCGGCGCAGAGCGCCGTCCAGAACGGCTGTGCGTTCCGCTGTAGTCATCGCGCCTGTTCCCTGAGAACTCGCAGAACCGTTGGTGGTCGAACTACCAGCGCTCCCACTTAACACTCCTTCCGGGAGTGTATCGAGGCTGTAATCCCCACCTGAAGGCTGTAAACCGCCGTTAGTTGAACCAGAAGCCCCACTTTGACCACTATTCAGGTCGCCTGTAGCACCATCTCTCCCACTTGACCCTGATTGCTGGGCACCGGGCATGCGTGAGTCAGTGCCAGCTGATTGGCCGGGCATTCCGCCGCTGGCCGAGGTAGCTCCGCCGGTAGTACTCGCGTCACCCGGAACAGAGGTATTGCGCGCGCCATCCACCCCGCTCTGGCCCTGATTTGAACTGGAGGAACTGGACGACGAGGCGGAAGAACTCGACGAGCTTGAAGCAGAGCTGGGCGTACTCGACGGCAGGCCTGGCATGCTCGGTGCACCGGAAGAACTGCTCGGCATACTGGGCATGCTGCTGGAACTGGGCGACGTGGACCCGCTGGGAATGCTCGGCATGGAGCTGGAGCTCGATGAACTGGAGGCACTGGGCATGCTCGGCATGCTGGAGCTTGAAGAGCTCTGGCTGGAGGATTCGCAGGCAACGAGGGCGCCTGTCAGCCCGATAACAAGCAATGCCTTGCTCAGCGCTGTCCTGTTAACTGCACAGCCATTCATCGCAGTCAAACTTGTCAATCTTGCGACTGGGTTGGCAGTTATGTGTCTGTGGTTGGCTGTTTTCATAGTTAGCCTCATATGATCCTTGGATCATGTCATTCGCGATCTTGCTCGTCTGGCGCTGCACTCGGCCTTAATTTCGGCCTTAATCTCTGCATTTACCTCTTATCCCAACTCTTGCCACCTCATTCCACCTCTACGTGGCCTGTCCCGGAACCACTCTGTCTGGTGTAATCAGATAGTATCGCTGTCATATATTTCAAGATCGCGAATTTTGTTGATTAATATCTCCTGTTGTCCTCTTTTGACGCCTTTTATTGTGCATTTGTTTGAGCTCGTTTCGACGCTCTGCACGGCATTCCCGGCTCCGCTTCTGTTGAGACAGTCAAACAGTCAGAATCCGCTCTACCACGCTAGAACGCAGGCACTGAACGAGGCCTTAACGCAAAGACTGAACACGTAGACTTTGCTTGATGCTAACGCCAAGTGCGCATAATTAGTACCAATACCTGTAGCGAAATACATGGGACTCGCTACTTTCTATTTTTCCGTCGACGATCAGCGGCCTGAATAGCGATCTCAGTACTTCGCGCCGCAGCCGGGACAGCTGACGGGCGTTGTCCTCTGTTTCTTCGGTCAAGACCTCCACATTGCGCGGCGCACCATTTTGGTTCACATCGAAGCGTACATCTGCATAGTCATAGTGCAGGGCACCCCGCTCCTGGGAATCCGGGGAACCCAGCAACAGATTGGTTGGCAGCTCCGCAAATGTCGGTATCGGTCTTACCTGACCAAATAACTCGTGAATGAGTTCCTCACCATTTTCTGATTCATTGAGCACCTGCCACGCTTCAGCGTATAGCTCTTCTGCTGCCCTGAAGCGATCAAAGATCAGTTGCCAGTCGGCCTGATTGGCCAGTGCCTCTGCGAGCAGATAGGGCTGATCCCCCTGCTCACGATAAATGTCTGTCACTTCCTGCAAGGCATTCAGCCCGGCCGAATAGCCCCTGGGCTCTGGTGAGCGCGTCTCGTTCAGCTGGTAGCGCAGCATCTCCTGAGCGCTGGCATAATCGGGTCGATTCAGTTCAGTCATGTAGTCCGGATGCCGGGCTACCAGATAGGCCGATGTCGCAATACTGCGCAAATAAGGCACATAACGTTCATCGTTTCTTCCAAAATGTATGCCAACCATCCGGGTTGCCGCATTGAAAAGAAGTTGTGCAGTGCTCAGCCGACCACCCAGCGGATCGCCAAAGCCAAGATTGAATGCTTCGATATTCCACTCACCCAGACGATGGAGAACAGGAATCAGGCGTGGGTCATCGCTGCCGTAGGCTTTTTGCTGAACATAGAAGAGATAGTTCTGGTAGAGATCCACATTCGACCAATCACCCAATGCGACATAGCTGTCAATCATGCGCTCGACCATCGCCACCTGCCCGAGGGTGTGCAGGCCCTCGTTGATGCGATTAACATGCATCGCTCTGCTCAAGGTTTCGATGGCTTCCGGATGCGCTCCTTCTTGCTGTTGCAGCACACCCAGCGCGACCAGTTCCTCGGTCAGGGCGCGATCCCAAGCACCGCCATTGTTTTCAATCGAGGCAATTGTGCCTTCATAGTTGCGCATGACCTGCACGCGTTGCTGTGCACTCACATTCTCGGTGAAGTCAGCCCCGGGTATGGCAGCAAAAGTCGGGTCGATGCCTTCTACCAGCTGCTGCGGCGGGTCGATATAGAGAATTCTGCTGCGGTCAGGGGCTGAGTCTGTCTCAGTGGTAGCTGCATTTTCTGTTGTTGCAGTATCAGTTATATCAGGAGTTGCAGTTAGTCCATTGCTGCCTGTGTCGCCGTTAGTGGTCTCTGACACAGACTGTTGGGCCAAAAGACAGGCTGGTGATAAACACAACAATACTGCGACAACACGAACCCCCAGACTGAATGTCAGGCCTGAGTCAGAGCAAAGAGTTGAACTGCATTTCATGTCCACATTCATCCAACGCGTTCCGTCGGCGTGCTTTTCTGATTGTCAGAGACGCACCACAATAGCGACCAAGATCAGCAACAGAGTACGCATGGCAGAGGCCGAACGATCAATCTGCGTACCGGGCAAACAGTTATATCACCAGCAATTTTCCGCTGTAAACTGCGCTTGCGCCGAGGCGACGCCTCATCCTCACTTGCTGCAAGCGCCTACACAGATTTTGTAATGTGCAGGTTTCCAATCCTGTCTCGGCGCACATTCCATCCTGATGCGATCCAGGTTGTCGCCGAGTCGTCGATGATGATCGCAGGTCCTGGTCTGCTTTCATTCTCTGGCATCGCGTCGCGGCGCCATACGGGAACAGGATCATCCTCTCCGTAGACCTTCACAGCCGGTGCTTTATTGCAGCTTTCCCCACTCAAGGGCAGGTCGGGAAGCGTGAAGCCTTCTTGTGGCCAGTTCACATTAACGCGCAGATTGACGACTTCGACTGGACTGTTCAGACGATACCCGTAGCGCTGCTCATGTAATTCAGCGAACTGTTGTAGTGCTGCCGCCAGAGACTCGAATACCACACTCAGGGTGTAGGCCTGCCCCTGATAGCGTAACTCTGCCAACCAGTGTGCCTGGCACTCCTGCGCCGGAGCGCCCTGCGCTGCGAGCGCCTGAAACCCTTCTTGTTCCAATTCTTCGAAGCGAGCGATGAGGGCCTGTTCCTGCTCGGGATCGGCAACAACATTGACTGTGCGTGTCAGATGCTGCCCCTGTTCTGCCACCAGCATCCCGAGCGCTGACAAGACTCCACCATAGACTGGCACCAATGCATTGTTCATCTGCATCGCTTCCGCAATCGCACAAACGTGCAATCCACCAGCTCCGCCAAAACTGGCTAGCTGGAACAGCGCGGGATCGTGGCCACGGTTTACCGATATCATACGAATGGCCTTCGCCATATGCTCATTGGCGATGCTCACGATACCGAGCGCGGTTTCTTCGATGCCCAGTCCGATCTGTTCTGCCAATTTCGCTATGGCGTTGCGTGCGAGATCCAGTCGCAATGCAACACTCCCTGCCAACCTGGCGCTGCCCAGCAAACGACCGAGCACCAGGTTGGCATCGGTGACGGTTGCTTCGGTTCCACCCTGGTCATAACAGGCAGGGCCAGGATCAGCGCCGGCAGACCGCGGACCGACCTGCAGCATGCCGCCTTCGTCCACATAGGCGATGGAGCCCCCGCCAGCACCTATGGTATGCATATCCACCATGGGCACGGCGACAGGGAAACGATCGATACTAGACTCGGTGGTAATCGCAACTCTTCCAGAGAGCAGAGCAACATCCGTCGAAGTTCCACCCATGTCGAAACTGATAAAGCGGTTGTTCCCTGTGTGCTTACCCAGAAATTGCATCGCCATCAAGCCACCAGCAGGGCCTGACAGGAGAAGATTCACTGCCAATTCTGCGGCCTTCTCTGCCGCGACGGTTTCGCCGTTGGATTGCATAATCTGCAAGGAGGCGTCACCTATCCCTTTTTGAAGTCGACCAAGATAGCCATTGATTACCGGCCCCAGAGCGGCATTTAACCAGGTTGCTATGCCGCGTTCGTATTCTTTATAAACCGGAAGCACATGAGAGGATCGGCTGATGAAAACATCCAGCCCCGCTTGCTGAATACGTTCAGCGATAGTGCGTTCCTGACGGTCATCGAGAAATGAAAACAACAAATTAATGGCGACAGCGTCAACATCGAGCGCGCTTAGTTGTTCAAGCAACGCGTCCAGATCATCCTCGTTCAGATCCTTTATCAGGTTTCCTCCAGCATCCAGTCTGGTATCGATTTCCAGACAATGGCTGCTGGGCACCGGTGGTTCGACGGCTGCAAATTCCAGCTGATAGAGTGCTGGCCGGGTTTGTCGCGCCAGCGTGAGTAAAT
The DNA here is from genome assembly GCA_030147705.1 of Gammaproteobacteria bacterium. Lineage (GTDB taxonomy): Bacteria > Pseudomonadota > Gammaproteobacteria > Pseudomonadales > Pseudohongiellaceae > UBA9145. The sequence continues at coordinate 4,818 of JASBUV010000021.1, read as the reverse complement.
CCCCAAACCCCTTGTTGGTGATGAACGCAGTTGACGCCATCTTGCCCTCAAGAGCGGCATTCGTTGCTACGGTACTACCATGAATAATGTGCAACCTGTCACCTAAGGCCGGATCATCGAGCCCAAGTGCTTGCAGTCCACGAAGAATAGCCTGCTCCGGTGCGGAGGGAGTCGATAATGTTTTATAGGTTTGCAGTTGCAGCGGTGGCCCCGCTCGCAGACAGATAAAGTCCGTAAACGTGCCACCTGCATCCACTCCGAGGAAGATCTTCTGTTGCACTATGCCCAATCTCAATTGACGGATCAGTTGGCCATTATCACCGCTACCCGACTTCCTCGCTACTCGTTCCTCCCATGAATGTTTACAATGCCTCTTTCCGGTCATTGTGCAGGTCATCGTGACCCAAACCCAGGCGACAGAAGAAAGCCAAGCCATGCCAGAACTTCCCGAAGTAGAAACGACCTGCCGTGGTATCGCACCACATGTGATTGGCAAGAAGATTCGCTCTGTTGAGGTCAGACAGCCGCAGTTACGTTGGCCAGTGAGTACAGAGCTTGCGCAACTGCTACCCGCACAAAAGTTCACCGCCGTCACCCGCCGCGGCAAGTATTTGCTTCTGCACTGCAAGCCCGGAACTCTGATGATTCATCTGGGCATGTCAGGAAGCCTGAGAATCGTCGAAACGCGTAACCCACCCAGCTACCATGATCATGTGGATATTGCCTTCAGCAATGGCTCTGTCCTGCGTTATACAGATCCGAGGCGATTTGGCTGCATGCTTTGGATAAGTGGTGATCCCTTGGCACACAAGCTCTTGAGGTCCTTGGGCCCGGAACCACTGGGTGAGGATTTTCACGATGACTATTTATGGCAGAAAAGTCGTAACCGCAAGATTCCCATCAAGGCGTTCATCATGGACAGTAAAGTCGTGGTTGGGGTAGGAAACATCTATGCCAATGAGGCGTTGTTTCTTGCGGGCATTAATCCACGGCGAGCTGCGGGACGTGTCTCCCGTGAACGCTATCACGCTCTGAGCGTGGCAATCAGGCAGGTACTGGCCAAGGCAATCAAAGCGGGCGGCACGACCTTGCGCGATTTCACCAACAGTGATGGTCAACCGGGATACTTCAAGCAATCCTTACACGTCTACGGCAGAGCATCGCAGCCTTGCCAGCAGTGCAAAACGCCACTCAAAGAAATCCGTATGGGGGGGCGCAGTACCGTGTACTGCGTACAGTGCCAGAAGTAGCGAAATTAGCGCGACTTCATCATCGCTTCTGCAACAGCGGGGTGCACGAATTTCGAGATGTCTCCGCCATAGGAAGCAATTTCCCTCACTAGCGTAGAGGAGATATAGGAAAGATGTTCGGCTGGTGCGAGAAAAACCGTCTCAATATCGGGCTCCAGCACCCGGTTCATTCCCACTAACTGAAACTCGTATTCAAAATCGGCGACCGTGCGTAAGCCGCGCAGAATAATATTGGCATTTCGGCTTCGCACAAACTCCGTGAGCAGCGTGTCGAACGCTTCAACTTCGACATTCTCTATATGGCCGAGTACCGTTTCGATCAACGCGACGCGTTCCTGGACTGCCATCGTTTCCGTTTTCTGGCGATTGATCCCCACGGCCACGATGATTTTGTCGAACAAGCGCGCGGCGCGCTCCACCAGATCGGTATGTCCGTTGGTAATCGGATTGAAGGTTCCGGGATAGATGGCGACTTTCATGTTGGTACGGTCCTTGGAGCCCACGGCCTCAGTCCTGAGGATGCATTGTGGAATGCCCGCATTCTAGCGAAACACTCTGGTGCTAACAATTCTGGTGCTAACAATCAGGGAACCCGCGATTATTCGGCTTCCTGGCGAATTTTGCTCGCAACGTGGCCTGACCGTGCTGCATTAACCGAACAGACCTCTGTAGATTTGTTCCTCCAGCCATCGGGATTCCCGGGCGGCCACAAAGCCTACGTGTCCCCCTCGCTCGGTGAGCTGAAACCTGACCCCGGCAGGCAGTGTGTCAACGGCAGGCAAGCTAGCAGCAGGAATTATAGGATCGTCCTTGCTCTGCAACAGGAGAGTAGGTGTTTTTATAGCGCTTAGAAAAGCAGATGAGCTACAGCGCTCATAATAGTCTTCCGCACTGGCGAAGCCGTGCAACGGGGCCGTGATCAGATCATCAAACTCCCACACGCTGGCGAAGCGCCCGGGAATGGTCAGCTGGTGCATCCGCTCCAACTCGGCGCGATTTCCCGCAGACTCCAATGCACGCATTTTGTCGTCGAGCGTCACCTTGAGACGATTGACGAAATAGCGCCCGTACATACCGCTGAGACCGCTGAGCATAGTCCGTGAACAATCAGCCAGTCGAAACGGTGTAGAAACCGCAACAGCAGCACTGCATTGCGCCGCCTTACCCTCTTCTCCCAGATACTTGAGTAGCACGTTGGCTCCCAGCGAATAGCCAACCGTAAAAATCTCATGTTCGGGATAGTGTTCAAGCAAAGTGCTCAGTACTTCGCGCAGATCTTCTGTGACGCCGGAATGATAACTGCGTGCCAGACGATTGCTCTCGCCACTGCAACCGCGAAAGTTCATCGCCGCACTGCTCACGCCACGTGCAACAAGCAGGGATTGTAGCGACAACACATAGGATGACCTGGAGCATCCACAGAGACCGTGCAGGATGAGTACTATTTTTTTGCGTTCTGCCAATCCATCATCGGGCTTCAGTGCCCAATCGATGTCGATAAAGTCGCCGTCACTCAACTCAACACGCTGTCTGCTATGCCCCAAATCAGGGGCTGAACTGAACTTGCGATAAAGAGTCTGGGCATGACCGTTGGCGAGCCACCACCGTGTTTTCAATTCACCAGTTTTCGCTTTATTTGCAGCACTGTTCTCTATAGCGTCACTTGTCACTTTTAATCTTGCCAGCTCGCTTTATACAAATAAAAATTTACCTGGCCCGCTTTCTTCGCCTTGAGTTGCAGCCAATTCTCTGGAACCGTGTCAGCGCTGAGAGCCTGATCGGATTCGAGGTAGACTAGCGCACCTTCGCTGAGAATCGCTCGGTCGTTTAGCAGCGCACACGTTGCCGGGAGGAGTTCGTCTGCGAATGGCGGGTCCAGAAATACAATGTCGTACAACTTGTCAGCTGCACTGCGCGCACGCTCTAGCCAGAGTGCCGCATTGCTGATTTCCAATCTGGCATTACTGAGTCCCAACGAGTGGATGGTATTGGCCAGTTCCTGGGCAACCTTGCGGTCCATTTCTACCAGATCTACCCAGCTCGCACCCCGGCTAACTGCTTCTATGCCCAGCACGCCGCTGCCGGCAAACAAATCGAGGCAGCGCGCGCCTGGTACCTCGTTCTGTATCCAGTTGAACAGTGTCTCGCGGATTCTGTCACTCGTCGGGCGCAGACCCTCACTATCCACGAACTCAATCCTGCGTGACCGCAGTGCGCCGCCGATGACACGCACACTGTTGCGCTTGCCTGTCTTTGCTGCTGCTTTGTGTTTCATAGTCTGCGCGCCAAGCCTGTACGTCGTTATGCTGTCCTGAGCGCTGCAGAGTCTAACTCAGGCAAGCGCGAGTGTCTGTTTGTGCACAACATTGAGCTTTGCCGTTCGCCCTCCATTGCTAGTCGCGGAATGAGCGGCCATTCGCCGGGGATTTAGTGCAGAGCACCCCGGAACTGGCAATTTTGTCCTGATCACTAATGTCAGCATTAGCTGCCAAGTGATAGCATAGCGCTCGCACGAATCCCCCACAGAGCAGTACTCACCATGTTTGGTTTTGGCAAGAAAAGCAAAGGCGACAAACGCGATTCGCATTCGTCTGAAACAGCGACAGAGGCACAGCAAGACTCGTCAGTCACGTCGGTCGCTACAGAGCTCAGTACTGATGCGAGTACTGAAGCAAGTACAGATACTGGTAGCGAGAACAGCACGGCTGAGCAGGAGCGCTCATCGGGCGGTTTGTTCGGGCGTCTGAAATCGGGTCTCAGTCGAACCAGAGAACGACTCTCGACCGGCATCGGATCACTCGTACTCGGGGAGAAAACCGTCGATCCCGCGCTACTAGACGATGTAGAAACCCAACTACTGGCCGCTGATGTCGGTCTGGAAGCTACCGACCGCATTATCGGGAAACTCAAACAGGGCCTGGCGCGCAAGCAACTCGCCGACCCTGAGGCCTTCATGCAGGCACTGCGCTCCGAAATGCAGACGATCCTGGAACCTTGCGACAAACCCCTTCAGATCAGCGCTTCCCAAAAACCCTTTGTCATCCTCATGGTAGGAGTGAATGGGGTTGGCAAGACGACCACGATCGGCAAGCTGGCCAAACGTTTTCAGGGGGAAGGAAAACAAGTCATGCTCGCAGCGGGCGATACTTTCCGCGCTGCAGCTGTGGAGCAGCTTCAGGTGTGGGGCGAGCGCAACAACGTACCAGTAGTCGCACAGGCAACAGGCGCTGACAGCGCATCGGTGATTTTCGATGCCTATCAATCCGCGAAGGCGCGCAATGTCGATGTACTGATCGCAGATACTGCGGGGCGATTGCACACCAAAGACAATCTCATGAATGAGCTGGAGAAGATTGTTCGCGTGCTGCGTAAGCAAGACGAACGACTTCCAGACGAAATCTTGCTGGTCCTTGACGCGACCACAGGACAAAACGCGCTTAGCCAGGCAGACAAGTTCCATGAGTCCATCACCCTGAACGGACTTGTCCTCACCAAACTCGACGGCACCGCCAAGGGCGGGGTGGTCTTCGCCCTGGCTGAGCGGCTGGGAATTCCTATCCGTTTTATT
>JASBUV010000011.1 GCA_030147705.1 Gammaproteobacteria bacterium | reverse complement strand
TCAAACCGCGGATCTCTGGCAAGCCAATGTATTCGGTCAAATCAAGCGCGACCCGTTCGACGATCCAAGTGACGCGGGCGGGTTTGCAAATACCTATCTCGGATTCGTAACGACTGACGTTGATGACCCTTATATCAAAGTGGAATTCGATGACATCGACAGCGGTGTCAGCAATCACGATATGGAAGGCGGTTGGATCGGCTTTTCCCAACACTATTTTATCAGTGCCTGGGTGCCTGGTACGGACACTGTCAATCGCTTCAGTCTGCGCCGCAATAACAGTAATCAGTATTTTGGTGGATTCACCAGCAGTGCACTCACCGTAGAGCCAGGTGAAACAGCGAGTCAGACTATTCAGTACTTTGCCGGCCCCAAAGACCAGTATGTACTGGCAGAGGTCTCTCCCAATCTCGAATTGACGATCGACTATGGGTTTCTCTGGTTCCTCGCGGCACCCATGTACTGGGTACTCCGTCAGATCAATTCCCTCGTGATCAATTGGGGCCTTTCTATCATTCTGCTGACGGTGCTCGTGAAGGCAGTGTTCTACAAGCTGAGCGAAACCCAATACCGTTCCATGGCTGGCATGCGCAAGATGATGCCCAAGATGCAGCAGCTGAAAGAAAGCTATGGCGACGACAAAGTGAAGTTGCAGAAAGCGACTATGGAGCTCTACAAGAAGGAGAAAATAAATCCTTTTGGTGGCTGCCTACCCATGTTGGTACAGATGCCTGTTTTCATCGCGCTTTACTGGGTACTGATGGAGAGTGTGGAGTTACGCCATGCCCCCTTCATGCTCTGGCTCACCGATTTGTCTGTGCGCGATCCCTTCTTTATCCTGCCTCTGTTAATGGGAGCGACGATGTACTTACAAACATCATTATCGCCCGCACCAGCAGATCCAATGCAAGCCAAGGTAATGAAGTTCATGCCTATTGCAATGACTGTATTGTTTCTCTGGTTCCCGGCAGGGCTTGTTCTCTACTGGTTAACCAACGGACTACTTGGCATTCTTCAGCAGTGGTATATCACCCGCAAGATTGAGAATGAAGCTGAAGCCAAGAAAGGTTAAACGCTCCATTACACAAGCGCCAGGTCAAACTCTTTATTTTTTATAGTGAATTGATCTGGCGTTGTGAGCCAACACTTGAGTTCTGCGTGCCGTTTCGCCCTGATGAGCAAAGAGCATGTCGCAATCCGGTTATGACACTATTTGTGCAATTACGACCGCTCCAGGTCGTGGCGGGGTTGGCATCGTCAGGCTGTCTGGCGAGCGTGCATTGACCATCGCACAACAGTTAATTCCCATCGACCCACAACCCCGGCATGCACATTTTTGTGACTTCCTCGATGGTGAGAGAAACCCTATTGATCAGGGCATCGTCCTGTATTTTCCGGCACCAAATTCCTATACCGGAGAAGATGTCGTCGAGTTTCAGGGCCATGGGGGAATGCAGGTTCTGAACCTCTTGCTTGCCAGGCTACTGGATCTCGGAGCGAGACTTGCCTATCCCGGTGAGTTTTCTGAACGTGCATTTCTTAACAATAAAATAGATCTTGTTCAGGCCGAAGCTATCGCCGATCTGATTGATGCGAGCTCGCAACAGGCAGCCCGATCAGCACTAAGAACACTGCAAGGTGAATTCTCGCGCCGCATTCATACCCTGGTAGAACAGCTCACCGTGATCAGAGTCAATGTCGAAGCAGCAATTGATTTTTCTGATGAGGATATCGATGTGCTGTCCAGGACAGGAGTCAGCGAGCAACTCTCTGAAGCCCAACAAGCCCTTACTGAAGTTTTGCAGGAGGCACATCAAGGGAGTTTGCTCAAAGAAGGCATCTCGATAGTTATCGCAGGCAAGCCGAATGCCGGAAAATCGAGCCTGTTAAACGCACTGTCAGGCCAGGAAAGCGCCATCGTAACCGACATTCCCGGTACGACACGGGATTTGCTGCAGCAGGAGATAAGCCTGTCAGGCGTTCCTGTGCATGTTACCGATACTGCCGGTCTGCGCGATAGCAGTGACGTCGTGGAGCAGGAAGGCGTCCGGCGGGCTCGCAAGGCGCTCGAGAGTGCCGACCAGATTCTGCTGGTCATCGACAGCAGCGAGCTTGATCAGGCTGCTGTGGCAGCGGGTGATATCGATCTTTCTGAGTTACTGGCTCCGCTCAATCTTGCCGGATTGGAGGAAGCAGACCAACAAGCGCTTCTGCGACGCACCACTCTTATTCTCAACAAGATTGACCTCGCTGTCTCACCCACTGTCACACCCTCAGTCACAGCTTCTACTTCCCACTCTACTGGCCAGCAAAATGCACCGGAACCCCACATAAAATCCACAAGCTATCAAGGCAATTCCCTCACATTGATTGGCTTGTCAGCGAAAGAAAAGCTGGGGATAAGTCTGTTGACAAATCATCTACTTGATATCGTCGGATTCAGAGCTGGGGCGGACGGCGTATTTGTCGCCAGAGAACGGCATTTGCGTGCGCTGCGCGCTGCCGGAAACTGCCTGGATAAGGCGGTTCTTGGAGTTAGTGAGCACTCACAACTAGAGTTGGTCGCTGAAGACTTGCGGTTGGCCCAACGATATTTGGGGGAGATTACCGGTGAAGTGAGTAGTGATGACCTGTTGGGGAAAATCTTCTCCAGCTTCTGTGTTGGCAAGTAGATCACTCCGTTCTCAAATTCACCACAAACTCGCTGCTTCGTCAGTTTTGTCTTGTGTATGAGTCTGTGTACAAACAGGCCAGGAACGGGGTGAAACCGGTGGATGATCTGGTACAAATCTGCCGGGTTTTTGCGGCTACAAAACAGTTCACATTCTATCCCTTGAGCAAACCAAGCCTGCCAATACCTTATCCAAGCGCTTATCATTGTCACAAGTGACTGTTTCCGCATTGGAATATTCGCTTATGCACAGAAAATCGCTGCACTATTAACAACAACATCTATTCTTTATCTCTATCTCTCTATTAATTACTTGGTAATTATTAGTAAATAAAACTTGTATAAAAAACCAACAATCCTGTGAAACAAGGCCGACATTCACTTTTAGCGAATAATCTATATACTTCTCTGCCCCCATGAACGGCTGAGTTCATGAACAAGGCTATTTTCACAGCACATTGGCGAGCAAAACGAGACAAGCATGGAATTTTCCAGTACCTATGACGTTATCGTAGTCGGCGGCGGTCATGCCGGTACCGAGGCTGCGCTCGCGGCTGCTCGTCAGGGCGTCAA
>JASBUV010000007.1 GCA_030147705.1 Gammaproteobacteria bacterium | reverse complement strand
CGAGATTGCCAACAAACATCTTGCCTATACACTGTGAATTTACTGAGCGAGTAGCGAACTGGCCAGTCGCATTGGAGAAGCAGTGCTTTATTCGGAAACCATCTGCAGATCGGCGGCTTCGGTGGCTCGTTTCTTCTTCTGGGTGACTGGGCGGCGTTTCTTTAGCCACATATAAACTCCCGTGCCGAACAAGCCGGCCATCAACATGCCGCTTAGGAAGACGACGATACGACCGGGCATGCCCAGTGCGTCGCCGTTATGTAACGGGAACATCCAGGTCAGCAATTTACTTCCGGCAGGCAATTCTCTCGCATCCCAGATATCCAACACAGCTCCGCTGTAGCGATCGATATAAACGGTGCTGGCACCGTACTCGTTCCACCACTCGCCCGGGTGCATGAAAGTGACGCGCCATGGTGCAGTTTCAGTGGCAGGAATATATAAACGCGCCATGCGTGACTCAGGGAATACTGATTGTCCTATCGCCGCAGCATCATCAATGGAAATAACACCAGGCCCTGGCACGGAGAGAGGGTTGGGGTCTTCTCGAATCGGAAGCACGGTCGCCACTGCTGCTTGAAACGGATCGTGCCAGACAATCTCGATGCCGCTGATTGCGATGATCACAAACGCCGGCAGAAGATAGAGGCCAGCAGTTTTATGAAGATCGTAGTTGAGGCGAAAGCTGCCAGCTCCGCGTTTGATGGTCAGCGCTCTGCGCCACTGTCTCTGCCCTTGACTCATTTTCGGCCACCAGATGATGACGCCACTGACACAGAAAAAGAGCAGACAAAATCCCAGGAAGCCAACGATCAGTTCGCCGCGGTGGCCTGCAAAAAACTCCAGATGCAGATGATAAATCCAGGTTACCGGATACTCACCCCAGGTGCGGACCGCGAGCGCTTCTCCTGTGCCTGGATTGATGCTTACTTCAATAGGGCCGGGTGCTCCTTCGGGAGTTGGAAAGCGAATGATATGTGGCGCATTCGGATGGCGGCCTAGCATGAGGCGAGTGGGTTCGGTGCCATTGTTTACAGCAGCGGTCGCGCTGTCCAACGCCGTTTGAAATGGAGCCAATGATGATGAGGGCTCAAAACTCACTGTGTCGGGAGTCAGTAACTCATCCAGCTCCCGGTCAAACACCAGCAAGCTGCCGGAGATAGCAGTAACCGTAAGCAGTACACCGAGGCTGAGCCCGGTGTACTTGTGTAATACGATGAGAAGCTGACGCATAAACCGATAATCCGTAACCGGCTTAGAAGTGCAGATTGTAGGCGAGGCTGAAGCTGCGACCGATGCCCTTGAAGTTTCGGCCGTTGTTGCCCAGCGTTTGGGAGTAATAGGTGAAGTAATCGGTATTGGTCAGATTTTGCAGACCCAATCGCACCGCGCTGGCGCCGAAAGTGTACTCACCATACAAATCCACAGTGGTATAGCCGTCGAAACTGGTCGTAGTGATACCTGCAGCGTTACTGAAATCTCTGTCCTGGAGCACATTCACCTGCAATCGCGAGAGCAAGGCGTTGTTCCACTGTCGTTCCCAGCTGAGATTCAGCCGGGTAGGGGACATATTGGCACCGCTCAGGTCAGTATCGACTGAGCCACTGTCATCAGAATCATACTGCCCGTCGGTGTGCGCGTAGCGCAGGCTAAGCAAGTCGCTATCACTCGCCTGCCATTGCGCGCGAAATTCAATGCCATCGATCTCCGTCATTTCCCGCTGCACGCTATAAATGCTGTCGGCATTGGCCTGCAAGCGCTGCCCAAGGTCTGAGTCAGAGGTATAGTAGCTGAGCTGTGCAGACACCACGCGGTTGTCGAACTCAATTCCAAGTTCCGTGTTCTCGGTGATGATCGGCTCCAGATTCAGAAACGTTGCCACGTTCTGATCAGGAATATTGATGCCGCGCAATACTCGGCCCACATCAGGCATAGAAAAGCCTTCTGAGTAATTAGCAAACAAGCGCCAGGTCTCGCTAACATTATAAGTGGCGCCAATATTGCCGAGTGTTTCACTGAACTCGGGATCACCGCCTTCGACAAACTGGCCACCGTTATAGGAGTACAGTGTAGTGAAATCATTCACTTCCAGTGCTGAGCGCTCATGGCGAATGCCCGCTGTCACCGTCAAGCTCTCAATACCGCTGTAGTCGGCCTGGGCGAAGTAGGAGAAATTTTCGTAATTGGTTTCAGGTACCCAGTTGCGACCGGTGAGTACGAGTTGCTGAAAGGTCTCATCGCTGATGTAGTCTGCACCGTAGACTATGCCTAATGGCAAGCCGCCGATCTCATCCAGCGCCAGCGTCAGCTTCACGCCGCGCTTGTCAGAGTTATTCTGAGACTGATCGAAGACATTGCTACCAAAAGCAGGATCCTGAAACGTGCCGAAATTGCCACCACCGTAGGTTCCGGCAAACGACTGATCATAACCCTGCAGGCGCAGCTCATGGCCGAAAAATTCGTCATTGCTGTAATTCAACGCCACCATCGTGATGTCATTGCTCACCGGTTCGCCCGGAATTGAGCCTGGAGTCGCCGTAGTGGGAATGCCATTGGCAATATCACCGTTCACGGCGACCCAATCGCTGTTTCCCTCCAGATTAAAGTCGTTGAGAGTCAGTTCGATGCGCTGGTCATCCCATTCGTAGCCGCTCTTCAGGAACAGGTTGCGTGTGTCGGCATCCATGGTATCGCCCTGTGCGTTATCGAAGCCGATGATCTGTCCGTTGGCATCGTAGCTGATGCCAGTTGCGCGGTAACTGAAGCTGGCCAGCAAATCGATATCGCCAGTGCGGCCAGACAGGCTGTAGTTACTGCCGTAGCCCAGACTCTCACCGAGGTCTTCTTCCTGACCAAAAGACTCTACGCGCAGGCTCTGCTGCCAATTGTCGGCTGGACGTCGGGTGATCAGATTGATGATGCCGCCTGATGCACCGAGCCCATGGATGGCATTGGCGCCATGTATCACTTCTATTCTTTCGAGCATTAACGGATCAATAGTATGTCCGTCGCGTGAGCCATCTCGCAGAGGATTGGATTGAGGAACACCATCAACCATGTACAGAGGATCGCGGCCTCGCAAACTTTCACCATAGCTTGTCATTTTCTGGCGACTGGGTGAAAAGCTGGGTATCAGATTCCCCAATAATGTAGAGAGATCATTGTTGATACCGATTTGCTGATCCAGATCTTGTTGATCGATCAGGGTCACAGTATTCGGAATCTGGCTCAAAGGCGTATTGGTGCGCGTGGTCGTCACCACAATTTCTTCCATCGCGTCATTGTTGTCCTGAGCCAGAAGGGCTGAGCCAGGCAGCGTGAGGAAGACTGCGAGCGCGAGCTGTTTGCGGGTAGAAGGCTGAGTGAAAGCTAAAGACTTTGTGTTGTTCACAGTTCGGTAAACCATAATCCAATCCTGTTTGCCTGCCAGAGAGCAGAGGGAATTCTTGAAAAAATCGATGCGCAGCTTAACATAATGCGAATCTAGGTGTAAATGCGAATCATTATTATTAGTAATTAACGAGTTTGCTTAAGATTGCAGCTCTGGGAGATGAAGACAGGTGGAGGCGAAACCGGTACGGTGGAATAAGACAGCCAATAAAAAACCCGACCAAACCACGTTTAGTGGTCGGATCGGGTTTTGAATACGAAGCCTTGGCTATATACGCATCGTATGCTGTCGGTCGGTTGTACACCGGCCGACAGGCTCTTTACATCCTCAGGCGGCGATTGCTCGCTTCACCAGATTTTGCAGGAGTGGAATCTTGAAGCCATTGTGCGCCAGCGCACGGGCTCCCTGAATTGCCACTGGCGCGGCAGCTTCTGCTGTCGCACTGTTCTTGGCCTGGCCGCGAACCGCATTTTCCACATTGCGTAGGCGACGCGGAGTCGCTTGCACGGCACCCGCAACAATGCGGCTGTCTTCAATGGTTCCACCGTTAACACGGAACACTGCTGCAACGTTCACCAGTGAGAAATCCCAGACATTGCGGTCAGCGACTTTCTCGAAGTGATGCACAGCATTGGCCCAGGTGTTGGGAATGCGAACAGCGGTCAGAATCTCGCCTGGATTGAGAACGGTTGTGTTCTCGATGTCCAGAGCCGGGCCGACAAAATAGTCTTCTGCTGAAACGGTGCGCTCACCGTCAACACTGCGAATAACCATTGTTGCGTCCAGAGCAACCAGCGCAGGGGCTGTGTCCGATGCGCTGGCCGCAACACAGCGGCTGGCTTCGAACAGGGCGTGCTCGCGATTCATACCTTGCGGAGTGTCGGCATAGCAAAGGTTGCCGCCGGCACGATAGCAAGACAATCCGCGGCGGTAGTACCAGCAGCGCACATCCTGAGAGATGTTGCCACCGAGTGTACCGATGTTGCGAATCTGCAAACTGGCTACCACTTTGGCTGCTTCCGACAGCACGCTATAGCGCTGCGTGATTACATCGCTTTGCGTGATCTCTGTCAGCGTTGTCAGTGCGCCGATTTCGATACCGTCGGCGGTTTCGCGAATCCCGCGGAGTGCTTCGATGCCGCTCAGATCGATCAGGGCATCAGCGCTCTTGGCGCGGTCTTTCAACCAACCGTAGGTATCCTGGCCGCCGCCTACCAACCAACCTCTTTCCGCGAGGCGGTCAGCAATCGCAAGCGCATCTTCAACCTGTACCGGTTGGTACAGTTCCATATTTGGCATTACGTCATGTGATGGCATGGTTTACCTCAGAAAGTATTGGTTTTAAGGGACTTGGTGCTGTAATCCAGACCAGCCAAGTGACTTATGATCATGTCCGTAGTGATCGGAGC
>JASBUV010000274.1 GCA_030147705.1 Gammaproteobacteria bacterium | reverse complement strand
AACTCGCCGCTGAGTTCCCGGAGTTGATTGCAGAGGTTCGTGGGCGCGGCTTGCTGTGTGCGATTGAATTGGCAAATGAGGACCATGTCGAAGCGTTCACCCATGCCTGCCTACGTGAGCGACTGCTGGTCACGCCAACTCGCAACGGGATAATTCGTCTACTGCCATCCTTGCTGGTTTCCGGTAGCGAGGTCAGCGAAGCCCTGGGCAAGCTCCGTTCGGCGCTGGCGTCTGTGCGTGCATCTGAAATTGCGATAGACTGCCACGCACACGTGCAAGCCTGATCGCTTGCCGAGTCTGTTGATAGCGCTGGTGTTAATACCGGCGTTAGTGCCGGTGATAGTGCAGGAGAGAGGACAGACAAGGCATCTACAGTCTGATCATGGCTGGCACCAGCCCGCCATGACAGGCTGTAAATCACGCATACACACGCATGCAAAAGGAAAATAGTGATTATGAGAAATAACCGTGTCGTATTCGCCAAACGCCCAATTGGCGAACCGGGTGATGATTGTTTCCGCTTCGAGCAAGTGGATGTTCCAGAACTCGCTGAAGGTCAAATTCTGATCAAAGTCTGTTGGTTGTCACTGGACCCCTACATGCGGGGTCGCATGAATGACGTGAAATCCTACACGGCGCCAATGGAAGTCGGCGATGTCATGATTGGTGAGAGTGCGGGCATCGTTATCAAGTCGCGCTCCGACAAGTTTGCTGTCGGTGACAGAGTGACAGCGCATATGGGGTGGCAATCTATTATAGTCGCCAACGATAACGAGCCTCGGCTGATGAAGGTCGATCTCAACAATGGCTCGCTTTCCGCGCATCTTGGTGTGGTAGGGATGCCCGGACGCACCGCATATTTTGGATTGACCGAAGTCGGCAAACCCAAAGCCGGTGAAACGCTCGTCGTTGCGGCAGCATCTGGAGCGGTAGGCTCGGTGGTAGGGCAGTTGGCAAAAATCAAAGGGCTCAGGGTTGTCGGAATCGCCGGTGGACCGAAGAAATGCCGCTATGTGAAAGAAGAGCTGCATTTCGATGCCTGCATCGACTACAAGGCAGGTAATCTTGCGGCAGAACTCGCCGCAGCCTGTCCGGACGGCATCGACGTGTATTTCGAGAATGTCGGCGGCGAAGTCAGCCGCGCCGTCGCGCCTCTGCTGAATCCGGGGGCAAGAGTCCCAATTTGCGGCTACATCTCACAATACAATTCCGATGATATCAGCAAGGCCGAAACTCCCTTCGATATCTTCGGCAAACTTGACCCGACCCCGGAGCATCGCTTCTTCGTGGTGACTGAATGGATGGATCGCTGGGTCGAGGCAACTCGATTACTCGGCGGATGGGTAGGAGAAGGTCGCATCAAATTCCGCGAGAGTATCGGCGAAGGGTTGGAGAATGCTCCTGAATATTTTCGCGGTATGCTGAAAGGCAAGAACTTCGGCAAGCAGCTTATTAAAGTAGCGGACGAAGACTAGTGGTGGATTCGGAAAATTTTGCCATTGCAGATCTCTTCTCGCTGGCGGGAAAAACCGCACTGGTCACGGGTGGTTCGAGCGGCATCGGCTTGAATCTGGCCAAAGGACTGTTGATCAATGGAGTAAGAGTCGTTATCGCTTCGCGCAAGCAGGAGAAATGCGATGAGGCGCTGCAGGAGCTGGCGCCGCTTGGTGAAGTCTCAGCCTTTGCAGCGGATGTCACGAAACCGGAAGATCGAGCGGCGCTGCTGGAATTCTGCGGTGCAAAACTCGGATCCCTGTCCATACTGATTAACAACGCCGGTTCAAACTGGGCAGCGCAACTGCAGGATTACCCTGATGAAGGCTTCGACAAGGTCGTCAGCACCAATCTGAATGCGGTCTTTTCCCTGACGCGCGATGCCATCCCACTGCTTGAGCTCGCAGCCACAGAAGAAGATCCAGCCCGTATTATCAATATTGGATCGATGGATGGGTTGCAGGTGCCAATCGTGCAGCGGGTACCGACCTTTGCCTATTCGGCAAGCAAGGCGGCACTGCACCATCTGACCAGAACGCTGGCTGTTGATCTGGGGCCGAAGCACATCACAGTCAATGCAGTTGCCCCGGGATTTTTCGCATCGCGCATGACCGATTTCGTATTCGATAAATATCTGAGCGATATTGAGGATGAATGTCCGCTGCATCGCATCGGTAGACCCGAGGAACTGGTCGGGATAGTCACCTATCTGGCCTCGCGCGCAGGAAGCTACACAAATGGCACAGTCATTCCGGTTGATGGCGGCACCAGCGTATCCAAAGGCAAGCGGGACTGGATGGAATAATGGATTTGCCTGATCACTCGCTTGATCATTACCGGTCCAGTACTACAGCAGTTGGTGGTCAGGCAATTGGTCTGGAAACACAACAGCAACCACAACAACAAGTACAGCAACAATAGAAAGGGGAACCTGCAATGAGTTTATTTAGCCTGGAAGGCAAGGTGGCGCTGATCACCGGATCCACCAAGGGAATTGGTAAGGCAATTGCTGAACAGATGGCGAAGCACGGCGCCAAAGTCGTGATTTCCAGTCGTAATCAGGATGCATGTGACGAAGTGGCTGCAGAGATCGAGGCCAATGGTGGTGAGGCGCTGGCGGTAGCCTGCAACATCAATTACCCGGAGCAGTTACAGGCGCTGGTTGATGCCACGCTGGCCAAGTGGGGCAAGATCGATGCGCTGGTCTGTAATGCTGCCCTGAATCCCTTCTTCGGCGCGTCCCAGGATATTCCTGACGAGGCGTTCGATAAAATCATGCGTGCCAATATCGGCAGCGTCCACAAGCTGTGTCAGCTGGTACTGCCTGGCATGGCCAAGGCTGGCGGTGGCGCTGTAGTTATCGTCTCTTCAATCGGTGGCTTGAAAGGCACGGACAAGCTCGGCGCCTATGCGATATCAAAAGCTGCTGATATGCAAATCGCTCGCAATCTCGCGGTGGAGTGGGGCAAAGACAATATTCGCGTCAACTGCATCGCTCCCGGATTGATTCGTACCGATTTCGCACGCGCCCTCTGGGAGAACCCGGAAATTTACGAGGCAACTGTCTCCAAATATCCAATGCGCCGCATTGGTGAGCCAGAGGAAATTGCAGGGGCAGCCGTATTTCTTGCTTCCGCCGCCGGCAGTTTTACTACCGGTCAGACAATTGTGATCGACGGCGGTGGTACTATTGCAGGCTAATTTACCGCCTGATGATAATATTCGGTACAGAATCAAAACGAAAAGAGAAAGACTGAGGTCAAGATGAATTTAGGATTGTCGGAAGAAATGGTTGCGATTCGCGAGAAGATTCGCGCATTCGTTGAAGAAAAAGTAGAGCCCGTGCAGGGAGAGTATCTCGCTGAGGTCAGTGTTGGTGATCGGTGGTCACACACGCCGCGTCAGGAAGAGATTATGCAGAGCCTCAAGGCTGAGGCGAAAAAGCAGGGGTTGTGGAATTTCTTCTTGCCCGAGAGCCAGGGTGGTGCAGGGATCAGCAATCTCGAGTATGCCCATCTCGCCGAGATTATGGGGCGGTCTCGTCTTGCCTCGGAAGCGTTCAACTGTAGTGCACCAGACACTGGCAACATGGAAGTGCTGGAGCGCTATGGGTCCGAAGAACAGAAAAAACAGTGGCTGGAGCCGCTACTTGCCGGTGAGATCCGCTCTGCGTTTGCCATGACCGAGCCCGGTGTCGCGTCATCCGATGCCACCAATATTTCCACCTCAGCCGTACTCGACGGTGACGAATGGGTGATCAGCGGCGAGAAATTCTACATCTCCGGAGCAGGTGATGCGCGCTGCAAGATCATGATTGTCATGGTGGTAACAGACCCCGATGCACCCAAGCATAATCGTCAGTCTCAGATTCTTGTGCCGATGGATACAGAAGGCGTTGAAGTTGTGCGCCCAATGGAGGTCTTCGGTCACGACGATGCGCCGCACGGGCACATGCATATCAAGTTCCACAATGTACGAGTTCCGCAAAGCAATATCATTCTGGGGCGTGGCCGCGGATTCGAGATTTCACAGGGTCGATTGGGGCCAGGTCGCATTCATCACTGCATGCGTTCCATTGGCGCTGCCGAAAAAGCCCTGGATCTTATGTGCAAGCGTGCTGTTAGCCGTGAAGCTTTTGGTAAACCGCTCGCCGAGCTTGGCGGCAATTACGATGTGATCGCAGATAGCCGCATCGAAATCGAAATGTGCCGACTTCTGGTGTATCGCGCCGCGTGGCTGATGGACACGATTGGCAATAAAGCGGCTCGCGATGCGATCTCGCAGATCAAGGTTGCCGTGCCCAATATGGCGCTGCGGGTTATCGATCGTGCCATTCAAATGCACGGTGCGGCAGGTGTGAGTCAGGATTTCCCGCTGGCTGCGCTGTGGACCAGTCAGCGTACACTGCGCCTGGCCGACGGTCCGGATGAGGTACATCGCCGGGTTATCGCGCGCAAGGAGCTGGCAAAATATAACTAGTGAGGCTCGTGAAGCTCGGCCGCAACAAGCAGGAGTCAATAGCAATTGCTATTGGCAATCGAGTTGCTGATGGCGGCTGCTAGAATCTGAACTATCAGAAAGAGTCGGTTAAAAT
>JASBUV010000295.1 GCA_030147705.1 Gammaproteobacteria bacterium | reverse complement strand
GCGACCAGCCATATCGGCGTTGATGCAAACTACTTCGATACCATGCAATTGCAATTGCTGGCTGGACGAAGTTTTTCAGCTGAGTTTCCCGCAGACTTTTTGCCACAAGAGCCAAGTCTGGAGGATATCTACGGGGTCATGATAACGCGTACGGCGGTTGACCTCTTCGAGCTCGGATCGCTACAAGAGGCTATCGGTGAGATCTTGCAGATCAACCGGCTCCAGTTTCGCGTGGTTGGTGTTGTCGAGGATTTTCGCCTGTCAGGTGGTATTGAGGATCCGACACGCTCGGTGCTGGTGATGCGTGGTTCCAACCGCTCCGAACCAGCAATGGTAATGCGTATAGATCCGGCACAAACAGCTAGCGTGGCCGAACATATTAGTGAAGTGTGGGCCAGACTCAATCCAGGCATCCCGGTGGACTATGAGTTTTTTGAAGAGCAATTCGAGCAGCGAATCTTTGAAAGTACCAACGGCGTGAATCAGGCTGCGATATTTGCCGCTGTGATCACTATCGTCATCGCGCTATTCGGCCTCTATGCTCTGGCATTGAACGCCAGCCAGCGCAGAACCCGGGAAGTCGGCGTGCGCAAAACACTTGGCGCCAGTACAGCATCCATCGTGGGCCTGCTGACCTGGGATTTTATAAAGCCGGTATTGGTCGCCAGTGTGATCGCATGGGGCAGCGGGTATTACGCAGTTTCCTATTTCTATGCGCAGTTCTCTTCCTATCCTTCGATCCCGTTAGCGGTTTACGGACTGGTGTCGGTGCTGACGGTGTTTATTGCTGTGGCGACAATTGCATTGCGATGCTGGCATACGGCGAATGTGAATCCGGTGGAGTCTTTGCGATACGAATGACGGAAAAAGCATGAAGGATATAGTTTCAGCGAGCTGTGCTGATGCAATTCATAAATGTATCAATAGCCAAACATGATAGTAGATCGTGATTTGGTATTTTAGGGAACCGAATTATGAATTCACTCTGGGGAAAACTAAGTTCATACCTTCATTCTTCGTTGATCCGAGTCCTTCTCTGGGCGGCAGTTATCGGGTGGGTTGTTATTTCAGTATTGTTTGTATTGGGTATATCAGTATTCCGCGGGGTTAAAAACTCAGCTGACTCAGCCCGATCCATTGCCGTCCTCACATCAGTTACTCCGTCAGAAGCTAGCGCAATACTTGCTGACTACGACTCCGATCTTGTTAACCTCTGTTCCGACGAAATTGTTGTAGCAAACTTTCAGATAGAGGCCTCTGCACCTCCAAGAGATTACGACCCTGAAGAAATTGTGATTACGGGTATGCGAGCACCAGCATCGGTCGACGCGGTCGGCGAATTACTTGGCAGCTTGAATCCGGGTAGTCAGATAGCGGCAGTTGGTGGGCAATATGCTGCTCAAGAAGCGTCTCGCTACACAGCGAGCTATTCTGCAAATCTGGCGATAGCCAGTTTCTTCAACGTGAGCCTTAAAAACCCCGCATTGGAGTTTAATGATGAATTTGTTGATCAATGGGAAGTCAGCTTAGTCCCGACTTGTATCTTGATGGAAAGATTCTCTGGGACCGATGAGCTTAGTAGGGCGAGTACTATCTTGTTTCGGATCGATCTGTCGCCTGATCGACAGTCAATCCGCTTCAGACCGATTCATGTCGAGTTGAATCGCGCCCAGGCAAAATCAAGTGACTCGCTTGTTCAATTGCAAATTACAAACGGAATTACATATTTTGAATACGACGACTATGAAGAAATCTATAGCCAATCAGAAGAAAAAGTCGATGTGTTAGAGTTTGATTTACGACTAGGGGAAGCGTGGACTGTTACCAATTGGGATCAGAATATCCTCAATGCGGTGTTGAGTAGAAGAATTGTCGGTGAGTCAGACTGGATACTGATTCCTCAAATCAATAAAAGAGTTATGGATCAATGTGTTGCCAACAGAAGGAACTGTGAATTTGGGTCAGTCAGGCTTAGGACTACCATAATCGAAACCGGGGAAGGTGAAAGTTTCTACTCGAGGATAGAGCAATTGCTTCGATAGCAAATCTTCGATCGTTACTTGGAGAGACAGATATGACTCAGGTGACAAATGGATCTGAAGGACAGCGTTACAAAATCAGGCCATTAGTATTTGCCACACTTGGTTTGCTGCTTGTTGTAGGGGCCTGTGCCGGGGCTTACAGAACCATTTCTAGCCTACCATCCGGCTTTCCGCCTTTCAGCAACAATCATACACTAACGATAATGTTCACAGAGGAGATTATATCGGACATTGAATTGCGAGCTGAATTTGTCAGTTTGGACTCGGTAACATTTGCGCTTTCTTTTGATGTGGAGAGATTTTCCGGAGAAAGTTTTGTTTGGGGTCCAAATGGAGGTTTAGAGCTATCGAATGGTTTCTTGCTTGAGCCTGCTTCATCACTTCAGCATGATTTAGATTGGTCCCTTACAATTGCAGGAAGAGACTACTCATCCTTTGCTGCATGTGTTCAAACCGGGTCGGGGTTGCGTTGTAATTTTTCAGGTGCATTCAATGAAGCAAGGGATGGGTCACCGGTTGGCCGTCGGGTGACATTCTCGGTGACAGTGCCTCATCACTGGGAGCAATTCGACTCAATTAATTGGGGGCTAAGTTCGTCAGTGTATATTGGAGGTGTTTACACGCCAGATAGCGGAACTGCGAAACTTGAACCGAGTGATGTGTTTCCGCTGACTATTTCTTCAAGTTCTCCGACGGTGATGATGTTCCGGGGCTTGTACATGGGGCCTTTGCGTGACTACTCTGGAGACGATGACCAGAACTTTCAATCGAAGATGTTTGCGATTCAGCTATATGCAACTGATGAGTCTATGCGACTGTGGCAAACCGTGCTCATGTTCATATTTCCGATTCTAATTTCTGTAGGCCTGACTCTAATCTTCATTCCTATATCGAGAGCTCTAGACAATAAATAGCTGATCGATAGGCTTTGGAAATATAACCGCTTTGTGGATGGGGTCGCGCTCACTTCGAAATATCTGGGAAACCTCTCATTGGTTGTTTCTTGCAGCCTCATGCACTCGTGGATACGAGCTCTGGCCGCCGTTGCAAATAGTCTGTGAGTTGCTCGTATGCAAGACCAAATTCCAACACGCGTTTGTCATCTCCGTGCCGACCCATAACTTGCATTCCCATTGGTCTTCCATCGCGATCAAATCCCACCGGCACATTGATGACAGGGAGTCCGGCGAGGCTAGCAGGGACGACGACTTCCATCCAGCGATGGTAGGTATCCATCTCGCGGTCTCCGATCATTGTTGGCCACGGTACGAGTTTGGAAAAGGGAAACACTTGCGCAGTAGGTAGTACAAGAAAATCGAACTCGCCAAACAAGCGATCA
>JASBUV010000271.1 GCA_030147705.1 Gammaproteobacteria bacterium | reverse complement strand
CAACATCATGGCCAGCCGGGCATTCAGGTCCGACTGACTGAAAGGATTGGGGCTGACTTCACCTGCGCCAGCTTCTGCGATGTGGCTCGCATAGCCACAACTGGCGGTCGTCAGCACCGGCAAGCCCGCTATCGCCGCTTCGAGAAGCACGTAGCCTGCACTTTCTTCGTACGCCGGATGCAGCAACAGGTCGCAGCCGGCAAAGAATCGGGGAATATCATTCCTGCCTGGCAGTATCTGCACCTGACTCGCTAGCCCCAGACTCTTCGCCAGGCGCTGAAACCGCCGTGGTTTGTCCTGCCCTACGAGTATATAGCGAACCCGACTACGTAGCTTGGCGGGGAGAGATGAAATCGCCAGAAGTGAGCGGTCGACTCCTTTCACCTTGAATCCGGAACCTACCTGGAGAATGAGCAGCTCGGCATCGCCAGCCTGGAACTCTTCGCGAAAGTCGGCTCTGACTTTGTTGTCGCGTGCGCTGACTTTGCGATCGGGGGAGATGCCCGGGGGTAGCAATCTGAGCCTGTCTTTACATTCAGGATAGTGCTTGAGGTAGGCTGCGCGTTGGAGTTCGGAAAGCACGAGCGACAGGGTGTTGCTCTGTGCACCAAATACCGCTTCCTCATATTCCTTGAAATGCCTGAATCTCGGCGTGAAACGATAATAGCTACCGCGCTGCGTCTGCGCCTTCTCTACAAAACAGGAATCGGCTGCAAAATAGATATCCAGATTCGGCATCTTGGAAAAGCCGATGACGCAGTCCGCTTTCAGCGCTTTGATCTGTGCGCTGACATGTTGTGAAAAATGGCGATAGCGGGCTTGTCTGCTCAACCCCCTGACTGGGACCTGATGCCATCGCACACCTTCAGGGACTTCACCTTGCCAGCGAAATGCGAACACATCCACATCGTGGCCGCGTCTGCGGCATTCCTGCACTACGCGCATAAAATCCCGCTGTTGACCACCAAACGGGAAATAGCTGTAGATAAGGAAGCAGATGCGCATCGCGTTAACCAGCCAGCAATTGCTCAAACTTGCGCCACACCTCTGCAGGCTTGTGTGTCGCAAAGCAAGGCGGTGAAATGACAAACGGCTCGCCATCGTGCTCATCACTCAAGGCAGGCCCGGTGTAAGCACAGGTTTTCTTCACGCAAGGCGCGCAATCCAGCGTAGAGTTCAGATGCAGCTGTTTCTCTCCGCAGGTTCCGGACAGACCAGGATCTGTTGGTCCGTAGAGTGATACGGTCGGTTTCGAGAGAGCAGCAGCGAGATGCCCCAAGCCGGTATCTACAGATATCACGCCTGTGCAGCGATTGAGTTTGCGTGCCAATCCTCGCAGATCCTGTTTATCCAGCACCGTGACCTTATCCAATCCCTCGGCGATGAATTCAGCTCTTGCCTTTTCTTCCGCGTCGCCCCAGGGCAGCTCCACTTCATAGCCCTGATCTGTGGCAATTTGTGCGAGCTGGCGCCAATAATTTTTGGGCCAGTGCTTGGTTGCCCAGGTTGTACCATGCAGAAACATGACGCGCTTTTCAGGTTGGCCTTGGTAATCCGGGTCGATGCGGCTGATATCGATACCATAGTCTATCTTGTTCTTGTCATAGTGATAGCCCAGTGCCCGCGAGAATAGCTGTCGGACCCTGTCTACGGCATGCTCATCCCAAGGCACGGAGTAGCGCTTGTTATAAAACAATGTCGCCAGTGGTTCGCGGATAGTCGTATTGCTAAGCCCGACGGTGAGTCCCTTGGAGATACGGGAAATGATGCCGCTCTTAATGAGCCCCTGCGCATCAATCACCATGTCATAATGAACACCCTGCAAGTTGTGTTTGAACGCTTTCACCTCCTTGTTGAGGTAAGTTTTCAGGATATTCTTGCGCCATCTCCGAATAGCGACAGGTATCACATTTTCAATCGCAGGATGCCAGGACGGCACTTCTACAAAATTCTCTTCCACTACCCAATCGAACTCCACGTCCTGATGCGCTCGATAGGCATCTGTGACAGCGGGTAATGTATGGATGATGTCTCCGAGTGACGAGACTTTAACTATCAAAATACGCAAGTAATCAGTGTCCTGGTTGTTTTTCAGGTGTGGTCAGTTTGTGCAGTGCGCGAATCGCCTCGTCTGGATGGAGCTCAGTCAGACAGCGCCGATGCCCATAGGGGCAAACGCGCTTGAAGCACGGCCTGCAACTAATGTCAGTTGCCAGCAATTCTACCTTCTCTGACAACGGCGGTGTAAAGTCGGGCGACGTCGACCCGTAAATCGCGGCAACCGGCTTGGCCAGCGCTGCGGCGATATGCATCAGCCCGCTGTCATTCGACACTACCGCGCCCGCAAGGCTCAGCAAATCGATTGCCTGACCGAGATCAGTTTTGCCAGCGAGGTTGTGCACTCTGGGCAGACAGTCGGTATTGATGTCGGCCAGTATCGCCTCCCCTGCAAGCTGATCATTCCGAGAGCCGAAGATCCACACTTGCCAGCCTTGCTCGAGCATCGTGTTGGCGAGCACCGCGAAATGTTCGGCAGGCCATTGTTTGGCTTCTCCGAATTCAGCCCCCGGGCAAAGCGCCAGAATCGGCTGCTCAGTGCCGAGATCGAACGCCGCCAGCGTCGCTGTTCGCTGCTCTTCAGCAAATGTCAGCGCCGGTGCGCGTATGTCCTCTGGCGGGGGAGCGTCAGCTGGCAACGCCAGAGCGGCGAAGCGCTGCACCATTAGCGGGTACTGCTTTTTATCCAGCCGTCGACAATCTGTTAGCAGCAAATCACGCATTTCTCCACGCCAGCCAACACGATTGGGTATGCCTGCGTGAAATGGAATCAGAGCAGATTTGAGGGAGTTGGGCAGCACGATGGCACGATCAAAGTGTCGCTCGCGCAGAGATTTGCCAATCCGTCGGCGTTTGCCCAGAGCAAGCTCGCCATGATCAAGCGGCAAGTCCAGACTTTCATCAACCTCAGGCATTCGAGCGAGCACCGGCCTGGTCCAGTCTGGCGCCATGACGGTTATGCGATGCGCGGCATTTTGCGCTTTGAGCAGGGTGAAGAGCGATTGCGCCATCACCATGTCGCCAACCCAGGAAGGGCCAACTATCAGGATATGCTCGGGGGATTCGGCCATGTGTTTCTATACTGCAAAGATTCTTATTATAACGACCGTATCCCGGTCATGCCGAATATTGCTCGATCAGGACTGATGTTCCGGAGTGACTCGCAGCACCTCATTCACGGTTGTCAGGCCATTCGCT
>JASBUV010000247.1 GCA_030147705.1 Gammaproteobacteria bacterium | reverse complement strand
GATTTTGCCAATTCTGGTGGGGCTGCTTGCAGCCCCTCTTCAAGCTCAGCTGCCTGAGCGTCGGCAAGACTACCCCCTGGCAACACGCAGTACGACAGGCGAGGCAGTAGCTCCTATGTTTAATGGCTGGATTGCCAACGATGACGGTACTACAACCTTGATCTTTGGCTTTGCCAATCAGAACAGAACAGCTGCTGTAGACATTCCACTGGGAGCTAACAACAAGTTGGAGCCTGCTCAATTTCAAGGCGTCCAACCTACTCACTTCCCGGTGTATAACAGACGCGGTTTCGTCGGTATTCAGGAACGCGGCGCCTTCGCTGTGACGGTACCTGCCGATATGGCTGGCACCGAAGTTATCTGGACACTGACTTCCGCTGGCAAGACTTGGTCAGTTCCTGGCCGAGCTACTTCTCCTGCTTACGAGATGAGCGCAAATGAAATGGCCTCAGGCTCACTGAAGCCAGCTATCCGCTTCGAAATGGATGGCCCGGAGTCAGTCGATCCAGCAGGTATCTATGCTGAGACCAAGACTGTCTCAGTTGGCGAGCCACTGACGCTGTCCGCATTCATTCAGGACCGCGGTGTTCGTGATCGCTATGCGGGCAATGACCGCATGTACTACCCACTCGGCACTTATTGGGTAATGCATCAGGGCCCTGCCAAGCCAGAAATCGAAACACCTGAGATTCGCGGCAGTGAGCGCGCGGCAAAAGACGCGGGCGACCCAAATAAAAATGAATGGTCTGAGGTCTCTACTCAGATGACTTTCTCAACTCCTGGCGATTACATCATTCGCCTCCGAGTGGACAACTTCGAAGCTCCAGACAGCCAGTTCGATAACGTGTGCTGCTGGTCCAACGCTTACTATCCGGTAACCGTTACTCCTTAAGCTTCTTCGAACAATGTGCAAGCACGAATGGCGCTTGCACATTGTTATTAACCCCTCTCCCGACTGTTCAGTCCCGCTTTACCCGTTTCTCCCGCATTACTCGAATATGCCGATAGCGCCTTCATCGCGCGCAATTCGAAGAAACCAAAGCTTCACAGTAGTTTAAAATCAAGTAATCCATCTTCCTCTTTTGTGTTTCTTCTGATAGAACTCATTTCCTTATTGGCCAATGTTTTAGACGGGTAAAATATCCTTGAAATCACGAGAGAAAATTCAGCCCGGTGCGAATCGCCCAGTAGCAGCCGCACACCGCACCGAAGCCACGCAACAAGCGCTTGTTCAGACCAAAGATCAGAACTCTGCAGGCTTTCTGGATAACCGTACCGAAGCAGTTTCTCAATCAAAGGCCAAAGAGGCGATTAATCGCATTTCTCCAGTTAATAGCATTGCCCAACTCGTTGAGGGAGATATTGACCTCACCAGCGCCAAAAGAGGTATCTTCAGGCGTGAAGAAGCAACCGGGGTCGTAGAGTACGAAGTTGATTATAGCCAGACTAACAATGCATTGGTTAATCCAAACCCTCCTTTAGTGGGCACAGGGGGTGCGAACATGGCACCTGGAGGGCAGATAGATCCTTCGGAGAAACCCAAGTTCTGTAGACAGCTTGAGGCGGACATCATCAAAAATAAGAGCTGTTTCGATACATTAATCGCTCAAAAAATTCTGAAAAAGAAACAAAGTTGATTCGTCTTATTGGGTATCACGTGCCCTCATCATCGATCTGGCACCTCGATCCGGCTCGTTTCATTCTCGTGGATCCATTCCATCCCATCTAAATAGTGATACTTGGCCCTGTGGATTTCCACAGAGTTTAATTAAAATTCACACCTAATAGCTTTATCCCAGAAAAAAACTAGCTCAATCACCCAAAGCCACTAGCTAATCTTTTATACTTCCGCCCTATATTAATTGTTAGTTGCTGCGCAGATTTCGAGTGATTTGCGCCATTACAGTGAGGTTCGTGGTATGCCGAAGACGCAAAAGATTGATGGTGGAAAAGGTGTCAGTGATGACTTGTTGATTATCGAAGGCGACATCTCCACCTCAGTCAAATCGGGCAAGGGCAGTGACCTGATCAGAGACCTCGGCGGCAATGAAGACAAAGTGAAAGCTGGAGATGGCGACGATACTGTTGAATTCCACTACTCCGGGAATGAGAGCGGCATCAATGAATACGATGGCGACAAAGGCAGCGACACTCTGGCTCTGCATTTTACCCGCGCGCAATGGCTGCAGCTGAATGCGCTGGTGCAAACAGACCTGGACAGCTTCCTGGCTCACTTGGTCGGCGGCAGCAAGAAAGGCTTTCAGTTTCAAAGCGTAGGCATAGAAGCGGGCGAATTCGAAACAGTTCGTGTATTCGTGGACGATCTCGAACTCTCGCCAGAGGACGATGTCGCCATTGCTACGGACGATGACCGCCAACTGGACGAGAACACTGAAATCATCGGCAATGTTCTCGACAACGATGAGGTCCCAGATCTCGTGCGCCAGGTTGAGAGGCTTGGAGCAGATGTGTCACGCGGCGCCCTCAGCCTGAACAGCGACGGCAGTTTCACATTCGTGACAGGCACGGATTTCGAAGAACTGGCGCTGGATGAGCCCGCCACAGTGAGCTTCAGTTACCGGGTCACCGATGCGACAGGCGACACCGACGATGCTGTCGTGACCATTGTAGTCAATGGTCAGAACGATACACCGCTGCTTGATGGCACTGACGCGGAAATCGTTGAGGACGGCCCCGCAGTGGTGATTGATCTGTCTGCTCTGGCGAGCGATATCGACAGCGACGACGACGGCAGCACTCTCAGCTACACCGTCAGCACACCACCTTCAGCGGGACTGGCCAGCATTGTCGGCACTGATCTACTTTTGCAGGGCGGCGACGATTTCCAGTCTCTGGCCGCTGACGAAACAACAGAAGTCATAGCAGGCATTACCGCCACTGACCGGCATGGAGCTTCTGTTAGCAATACTGTGCAGGTCACTGTCTTGGGCACAAACGATTTGCCTGTGCTCATGGCCGATCAATTGGAAGTCGTTGAAGATGGCTCCGTGTTGTTCGATGTACTGGCCAACGACAGTGATATCGATGCCACAGATATACTGCAACTTACCGCAGTGCAAGGCGCCAGTTACGGGATCGTGAAATTGGTAGACGGCGATGATGCTGATGATCTTGCCAATGACATGCTGATCTATACGCCGAATGCAGACTTCAGCGGCACTGACAGCTTTACGTATACCGTAAGCGATGGCAATGGCGGCGTAGTAAGCCAAACGGCCACAGTCTCTATAGCCGCCAGAGCCGATGCGCCCAGTGTTTCTCAAGAAGTTCTCGCTGGTGCCACGGCCACACAGTTCACTTTGCGCGTTAGTGCCCAGCAGCAGGATTTGGACGGTTCCGAGTTTATCGATCGAATTGAACTCAGCGGCCGCAGTGCCGATGGCTCGACTTTCGATTTGTCTCCCTACGTCAATAACACTGTCTGGCAGGCAACTCAGGCCAACGACTCAGTGACGGCTGACTTCGTGTTTAACCTGCCAGCCGGCAGTAACAATGATTTCGACATTATCGCCACTGCCGTATCGAAAGAACCTTCTAATGGCGATGAGGCCAGCGCTGAAACCTCTCTGGCTCTGAACACCAGCGGCTCGTCAGTTGCGCAGCGTTATACGTTCAATGCCCAGGATCAAAGCATCTGGAGCAATGGCGATGCCTTTAACTACAACTCGACCATCTACATGGGCGGAACACTGGAAGAAGATGCTGAAATCGGTGCTTCCATTATCGGTCCGATCGATATTCGAGTCGCAGGTACGGGAGCGACCACTCATTTCTCGACGGTGGTGCGCACTGATGTCGATCTGAATCTCGGCATGGAGAGCCGCATTGGCGTACAGGGCGGCTCAGTAGATGCCACCCTCAACTACAATACCGATGTCACTGCCACCTTCAATCGCACTACGGATGTGCTGACCATCAGCACAAGCGCAAGCAATCATCTGCTGGAAAACGGCTTTAGCGCATCAACACCGAATATCAACTTCGAACAAGCCCTGACCAATTTCTCGCTCGACATGAGCTTTGGTTTGTATCTGTGGGGCTACCTGCACCTGCACTACACCGCCGGCACCCAGCATATTGTTCATTGGCCCAATATCTGGAATGGTCCCAGCATCTCATCACCGGACATCGGCATCGATCTGGGTGGCCTGTTTGGCCCTGATGGACTGAGCCTGCTGGAATACGACGGTAACGCCCTGCGCTTGCTCGAAGGGCTCTATACGCAAACTGAATACTCCGGCACCAAGAGCGACGCATGGGGCAATGAGCTCTATTCCTGGCTGTTCAATTCGCATGCGTTCACCAACAACTCGGATAATGCGAACTGGTGGGCGAATCAGGTCACCGGTTCTGAAAGCCGCGATTTTGCAACGCTCCGTTTCGATCTGGATGGCATCGTTGCACATTTGCGCCAACAGCCCAATCCTGTGCATCAGGAGCTGGACACCATCGACGTTGGCCCGCTCTATCTCACCGCCGGCGCTGAACTTCTGGACATCGACCTCGTCCTACGCAGCTCCTACCGACAAGACAATTTTCTACAACCGGGGCAACTCAATGGCACGCTGGTATTTGAGGATGACAGCCAGATCGATTTCGTTTTTGGCGAAGTACTGAATATAAGCAACGCCTCACAAAGAGATGCAAATGGCGATGGCCAGATCGATTTCCATTTTGTCATGCGCCCTGACGCACAATTCCAGACCAATGCCTATATCGACCTGAGCCTGATGGATGAAGTCGATGTGATGTCAGCGAATATCGCTGGAGGTCTTGAGGGCTTTGGAAGTGTTGGCCTCGACGAGGGTCCGGTTAAAGAGTGGAATGGCACGGTGATAAACCAGCACGTTCCCATTCAATTGGTCGGCAATAGCTTCTCGCTGGATGTGGCGACCGTCGAAAGCCAGATCATCGTTATTTAGCGAACAAGTAATCAGCTTTGAAATGGGTCCGGGTCACGTGAGTTCGGACCTTGTTACTCGCTGCCTAATCTTTTTCCTGAACCGTCAGCATAGGCTTTTCGTGAGTGACTTCGCAAAAAATCCACGCACAAAAAAGGGAGCCTGAGGCTCCCTTTCGTGATTAGTCTGGTTCCAGTGAACGCACAGAACTCTGACAAAGCAGGGCTCTGATGGAGGTGTCAGATCGTTCTCGATCCTTTACAACCGAATTCAACCATCACACCAACATCCACTGCAACCTTACACATATCACTAGACATTGGATCACCTCCTTTACATTATCAATTGAATTGACCACAGCTTACGTAGCCTTGAACGGCCTGTCAATTAACGATAAC
>JASBUV010000243.1 GCA_030147705.1 Gammaproteobacteria bacterium | reverse complement strand
ACCAATCATGAGCCTAACAAAATGCTCGCCCGCACCGACAGCAACGATATCAGCCGCTTCTACATGGATGCAGAATTGTCAGTGAAGCACCCTGTGCTTTCGCCGGTGGTGGATCTGATTTCCTCGACATTGAATATTGATCGCACTCGTAATCTGCCGCGCTTATATCTGGCATTCACGACGCGTTTTTCGCAATACGTCGGCACGCGTGACTCTGCACCGGTAGTCGCCAGGCGCTACAACCCGGAATTGTTCCTGCGCGTCTGGCGCGACGGTCATTATGGCCGAACCAATCCGAGTTACTGGGATTTCGGTTATGGGCACGAATCGAATGGCCAGCAAATCGACAACGCGACCCTGTTCAATGACGTACAGCAATACTATCTCGGCAATGGACAACCCCCCGAATTCGCGCGCGATGCGATTAGTCGCGGATGGGATTATCTTTCAGTGGATTGGCATAAACAGTGGAACACCGGTTTCTTGCCTGCGCTGACCGGTCAGACAGAGACCAAAATCGAATACCGGCATTATCTCTCCCATGGTCTCTTTCAGGGTGCGCCTGAGGAGTACAATGTTTGGGAAGGCGCAGGCAGCGATGCCAAACCGCGCGACTACTATGACGGCCTGAAAATGTCCGTGCACTATGATTTCTTCGAGGGTTCCTGCGGCGAGTTTTTCTGTTTCGAGAAAGTAAAACTTACCCATCGCACAGGGCACGCGAAACCATTCACGCACAACACGACTTCACTCGAACTGACGACCAATCTCGCAGGTCTGCCGATCAATATCTGGGCGCAGTCTGGATACAACAGTGATCTGATTGACTACTACGACTACACCAATAGCTGGGGCCTTGGGATTGAGTTCAATCGTTAATTGCAGCTGCCAGTCGCATACAAAAAAAGGCCGGTAAAAACCGGCCTTTTTCTCTTACAAAGCGTAAAGCTTCAGTACTTACTTCCACTCGCTGGCTGGTTCATCCTTGTCTGAGCGGAGGAAGCGAATCAGGTCGGCATGGAACTGATCCGGAATTTCGATCTGTGGTGCGTGACCGATACCTGGGTAGAGGAGAATCGCGCTGTTCTGCAATTCGCTCGCCACGTGACGTGCATAGCGTGGGAAGTCAGCGATGAGAC
The DNA here is from genome assembly GCA_030147705.1 of Gammaproteobacteria bacterium. GTDB lineage: Bacteria > Pseudomonadota > Gammaproteobacteria > Pseudomonadales > Pseudohongiellaceae > UBA9145. Next base: position 5,098 of record JASBUV010000243.1, on the reverse strand, counting down.
CATCTTCTTCGCCAGCCAGTACCAACGCTTTCGAGGTGATGTGCTGCCAGTCATAAACCACCGGATCGTCATACAGCATCTGACCCTGCAGGCGACGAACCATGGCCAGTCTTGGCCACTCGCCGCTCATGGTCTGGCCGTATTGGCGGCGCACAAATTCCAGATGCTCTGGTGGCCACGCTTCCGGGAAGTAGCGGCGATGACCTGCCAGAATCGACTGGTAGGAGCTGACGCCGGTCGGTGATGCGAACGGGTCGGTCCACGGACGTGACTGACGCTGATCGGTGAGGCCGATCTGATTGACCATTACCACGTGTGTTGTCACTTCCGGGTACAGCATTGCAAAGCGACTCACGACCATGCCGCCCATCGAGTGACCAACCATTGCAGCCTCTTCGATGCCAAGTTCATCCAACAGCGCTTTCATATTGGCGGCAACGAAATTGAAGTTGTAGGGAATCACCGGCTTGGATGATTTGCCATAGCCGATACGATCCACTGCGATCACGCGGAAACCCTCTTCAGCCAGCTTCTTCAGCGTTGGCGTGTAGGCTTCGGAATAGAAATTCATGCCGTGTTGCCAGAACACAACCTGTCCGTTCGCCGGGCCAGTAGGCTGGACATCCATATACGCCATGCGCATCTGTTCATTGAAGCGGGTCAGCTCCAGATACTGCACAGGGTAGGGATAAGGGATTTCTTCAAAATTGGCGGAAACGGGGCCCCAGTCAGCAGGCGCCTCGGCAGGTGGCTCAGCGGGCCAATCGGCGGCCAGTGTGGCTCCGGATAGAAAAAGTGCAAACGCGCTGCTTGCCGCCAGAGTTCTGGCGAAGGCGCGTGAATTCAGCTTAGGCATACATGGATTACCTGTTCAGTGATAGTTGTTGTTGTGATTAGGGTTATTGTTGTGTTTCTGGTCAGTGCTATTTAGCAGCGTTGAGCGGCCAAGTATTCCAGATTCAGGCTGCCGATTCAAAAGCGTTCATCCCGAAGGGCCAGCGTATCGTAGCGATTCACTCGCTTTGGCCCTGAGGCAGCACCTATCGAACAATCGTCCGCTAAATAATCAGAGGATTCAGGGACATAGCGAGGCTCGCCAGCAAGACTCCCCCGGAGAGACAGAAGTTCAGTACTGTAAAAAATCACTACCGCAATTTCTCTTGCTGGTGACATAATCCGCCACCTTTTTTTGCGGGCAGGTCTGTTTTCCAGCGGTCTGGCCAGTCCCGCCATTGATGAGCGATGCTGATGTCGGAGCTGTCGAAATTGCAGATACCGGGCCCGTCCGGAGTGAATGCCACGGCTGTGGTGGGCCATGCTGCGCCTGAATTGCTGATCGAGGCCCAGGCTGAGCTGGAAGAGGCGCTATTCGCACGGATTGCCGAAGGTATCGAGAGCCAAGGCTATGTGATATTGCCTTCGGCGCTGCCAGAAGCCATCACAGATAGCCTGCTGGACTATCTCGCGGTCATCGAAGAGCAGCGCTTCCATGCTGCAGCCATCGGTCGCGGTCAGGATCAGATGCGCAACCGCTTTGTGCGCCGGGACCGCATTTTCTGGATCGATGAGCAACACTCGGGCAGCCGAATCTGGCTGGATTGGGCGGCGCGCCTCAAGCAATACCTCAATCGCCGCCTGTTTCTCGGGCTGTTCTCCTTCGAAAGTCACTTTTCCTACTACCAGGAGAATGATTTTTATAAACAGCACGTGGATGCGTTCAAGGGCGAGTCGAATCGGGTGTTGTCACTGGTCACTTACCTCAATAAAGGCTGGCAGCCTGATCAGGGTGGTGAGTTGGTGATTTATACGCCGGACGGCAGTGAAGAGCTGGTTACCGTGCAGCCGGGGTTCGGGACGCTGGTTCTGTTCCTGAGCGAGGAGTTCCCCCACGAAGTGAAGCCAACAGCGCGCGAACGCTACGCTGTAGCGGGCTGGTTTCGCGTTAATGGCAGTATCAACGAGGCGATTGACCCACCTCGCTAGCGGTGCACAGCACCGGCTGCAACTATCCAGTGGCTGCAGTGAGATGCAGGGATAGGCAGGCTGAGGGAGTCGGATTGATGGTCAGAAAGAGAGGGTCGGACTGAGAGGGTCGGACTGAGAGGGGCGGACTGAGAGAATCAGGCTGAAAGATGCTGCGCATGCTTCCAGCCTGACGGCACTAATTCAACAGCGAGGGAGCGATCAGTGATCGTGGCCGTGCTGATGGACGTGGCCGTGCTCAATCTCTTGCGCAGTTCCTTCGCGCACATCTACCACTTCTACTTCGAAGTGAAGCGTCATGCCTGCCAGCGGATGGTTCGCATCAATCGTGACATTGTCGCCTTCGATATTGGTCACTCGCACCTGGCGCTGCACGCCACCTTCGCCCTGGGCGATGAAGGTCATGCCGGGAACGACATCTTCGACGCCTTGAAACATCTCTTTGGTGACAACCTGAATGAAGTCATCACGGCGCTCACCATACGCATCTTCAGGCGCAATACTGGCTTCGAATTTGGAACCGGTTGTCTTGCCAACGAGTTCTTTCTCCAGACCCTGGATCAGGTTGTTGTTGCCGTGCAGGTACTGCAAAGGCTCTTTGCCTTCCGAACTATCCAATACCTGACCTTCGTCATCTTTCAAAGTGTAGTTAATAGACACAACACTATTGTTGCCAATCATCAAAGACATAACTTTTCCGTACAGATTTTAAAATCGCAATGCTGACACACTTTGCCCAGTGAGGCCACGGCTAAGCGCCATCGGTTGCCAAAAAGCCCGAAAACAGGCTATTTCGAGCTTAAAGACGCAGAAAGTGCCGCAAGAAAAACTTCGGGAAGTACTGGAGATCGGATTACCAGAAGAGCGAATGTGAGCCCAAACGCGAGGCCAAATGGCAGGGTACACGGCGGGCTGCTGTATGCGTGCCCGCCATGAATTCATGACCGAATGAGGTGCGAACCTAGTTATTACCCTCGGCTTCGCGCGCGCGTTGCTCTTCGGCGCGGTGGCCACGCAATATGTTCAACATGCCGTAGTTGCCTTCATGACAGGCATACTCGTAGATGTCGTCTTCGGTGTAGTCGAAGATAATCTCTCTCGTATAGGGAGCGGTATAGGCACCAGGATCATAGGATGTCAGCTGATACTGCAAGGCGGTGTCGCTGATACGGGTCAGGCGTTCCACATTGCGTTTCTCATCGGTGCGCGGTGAAGTACTGCTGGCATCGGAGTAATTGGTGGTTTCGATGACCAATGTGTCTCCCTCCCACCATCCGCGCGAATCACCGTGCCACAGCTTGATCTTCTCATCAGCATGCGGTTTGTCTGTGAGTGGAATGATGCGCGCGTCGTGCGCCATTTCCTGATAGATCACGACGGTGTCTCGGGACTGCACGATCTGCCAGTAGCTGTTATATCCGGAGCCGAGTCGAGGTGCTCCAAAGGAGAGACAGCGCTCGCCCAGCGGACGGTCTGTCCAGGAATCTGCGGGATGTGCCTCGCGGTGTTCCCGCAGTGCACGCGCTGCCGCTATGGCTTCCTCGGTGCGCGGGGGGAATTGGCCGTTAGGCGGATCAATAATCTGTGACGTGCGTCGGTGGATGGTGCGCTGTGCCATCCACTGCGAATCGTAGTTTCCGGTGCTGGGATCGTAGGAGACGATTTCGCCGCTGAAAACAGCTTCCAACACGCCACCGCCGAACAGTGCATCCTCGCCCGCGGCATAAATTTCCTCGAGGCGCTGCTCGAGAAACGCGACGTCTTCGTCAGTCAAAAACTCTTTGTCACCGAAGAAGGCAGGACGTTCCACTGGCGTAATGGTGTTGTTCTCCCAAACGCCTTGCAGATCGGGATGGCCATCGATGGTTCTGGGCATCTGCCAGTCGCTCGCCCCACTCTGGGCATGCGTGCTGACTGTGGCAAACACGGTGAAGGTGAACACCAGGCCGCTCAGGAGTGCCCTGAGTAGACCCGCGTTTGCTAAATCGGAGTGCGAAGTACTGCGGAACATGCTGAACATGTGTAGCTCCTTCTTGCTGAGGATTGCCTCTATGGTCGATCAATCCTGTGCGGATGACAAGCGCTTTTGCCCGGCGCCCCTCGCGCTCTACAGGTCCGCAGCAGGCAGGCTCAGTCGGCTCCGTACCGGGCGACTCTCGACAATGCGTGGCCGAAAGACTGATTGGTCAAGTTTGATCGCGATGGCGGCGATGTTCTCCTGTGTCAGCGCGCCTTCACCTGTGACATTGATGTTCTCCAGCTCCCCGGTTTCCGTGACATCGAATGCGACGGTGCCTTTCACTTCCTGGCCAGGCAACGCTTCGTCAAAAGGCAGCGCGTCGAGCAAGCCCCGTAAAGCGAGGGTTGGAGTATCAAGCAAGCGTTGGCGTAGCCCCAGATTCTCATCATCGGCACTGAGCAATTCCCAGGCGCGCGCGTACTGGCTACGTGCGCGCGTGTAATCCTCGGCCAGCAAATTCGCATCACCCAGATTGAGAATTGCCTGTACGCGCTGTTCCAGTGTCGCACGCGGGTCAGCGTCGATGGCTTCGATTGCCTCCATGAAACTCTGTCGCATATTGCCCAGATGACGCCGCACGGTGTTGTTCTTCTCGCGCTGCTGGGATGCGTAGTACTCGGGATCGAGATTCTGGTTTGCATGGCAGGCATTTGCCGAAGGCAACGCGCCATCCACTGACATCACCAGAGGGACACATTGTTGAAACGAAGAGGTTTGTGGTGCGCTGTGTTGAAACTCGGTCACCGGCAGTGAGGCCACATGGCGAGCAGCATAGAAATAGGCGAGCCCACGTGATGACAGCCAGTTGGCGCGCAAGCCATGACTGTTGGCATCGCCATCATCGAGGTTGCCGAGCAGCTTGCGATAGATCTCGCTGGCTTCCTGTACTGAGCGGTCGCCGCGTGGTCGATACGCACCAGTCTGCCAGGCGCGAATTTTCCAGCTCGCCAACGTTGTTGCGGCGTTGATGGTGTTCGGATGCTCGGCCCCATAAAGTCTCTCGGCGATCGCATGGGAGAGATGGTAATTGGTGTCCAGCGCCTCCCAGCGTTGCAGTTCAAACAGCACAGGATTGAATTCATCAATCAGTTGCTG
>JASBUV010000196.1 GCA_030147705.1 Gammaproteobacteria bacterium | reverse complement strand
CATGGTAAGTCAGAATACTCAACAGCAGGCCGTTTGCTGTGATTCGAACGCAGAACAGCTCCGCCAGGGATGCCATCATTGTCTCGGTCAGTGTGCGCGATTGCTCGCAGAGCTATCCAGTGAGCACTATGCGCGCGACTCAGAGGTGTCATCCATAGGCGCACATGTGCGCCATATTCTGGATCGGTTCCAGAGTTTTCTTCTCGGCCTGACTGATGCAGCCATAGATTACGACGCCCGCAAGCGTGATCGCACTCTGGAGTGTAATAAGGAAGCTGCGGAATTCGCCCTGGGTACTGTAGCGCGGCGTATAGATGAGATCAGTCTGGAAGATCTTACGCGGTCATCGCTTACTATTACTGAATCAGTTCACCCCCAATTGGACGCGGTAACGGCGGACAGCACAGTGGAGCGTGAGTTGGTCTCCCTGATCAGTCATAGCACTCACCATCTCGCCATCATTGCCATGCTCGCCAGACCACTGGGATATCAGCTCGGTGAAGACTTCGGCAAGGCGCCTTCCACTATCGCACACGAGCGCACCTGAATCCCCCGATGCTCAGGGTTTATGGGGCACACAGCCCGGCCTAATACTTGACTAATTTACTTAGGTATTTGATAATTCGCGCTAAATTCAGGCTTGAATGAGCGAATCATCATGCGTTTGACCACCAAAGGCAGGTATGCGGTTACTGCGATGCTGGATCTGGCTCTCCATGAGAATCAGGGGCCTATCAGTCTGGCAGACATTTCCCAGCGTCAGGCCATTTCCCTGTCTTATCTGGAGCAACTCTTCGCCAAGCTGCGCAAGAGTTCACTGGTTAGCAGTGTTCGCGGCCCGGGTGGTGGTTATGAGCTGCAACGGAAATCGGCAACGATCTTTATTGCGCAGATTATCGATGCAGTGAACGAGTCCGTAGACACCACCAAGTGTCGTGGCAAAGGCGATTGTCAGGGCGGTGATATCTGTCTTACCCACTATTTGTGGGAGGATCTGAGCGACCAGATTCATCAGTTTCTGGAAGGTATCAGTCTGGCAGATCTGGTTGCCAAGAAAGAAGTGAAACACATCGCTCAGCAGCAGGATCGCAAACAGCTGGTTGCCAGTGAGAACAGTCGCAACCCGCAGCGCGAAGGACTCGATGACATTCTGCTCCCGGTTAGTAGCCTTTGATGAAGTAACAGGCGGAGACAAACAATGCAATTTCCAATCTATCTCGACTACTCAGCTACCACACCAGTGGATCCGCGGGTTGCGGAAAAAATGGCGCAATGCCTCACTCTGGAAGCCAATTTTGGTAATCCGGCTTCACGCTCTCACATGTTCGGTTGGAAGGCTGAAGAAGCGGTAGAGACCGCGCGCAAACAGGTGGCTGATCTGATCAACGCCGATCCGCGCGAAATCGTCTGGACTTCGGGGGCAACCGAGGCGGACAACCTGGCCATCAAAGGCGCTGCCCATTTCTACAACAAGAAGGGCAAGCACATTATTACTTCCAAGATCGAGCACAAAGCTGTGCTCGATAGCTGCCGACAGCTGGAGCGAGAAGGCTACGAAGTGACCTATCTCGAGCCAGGCAGCGACGGCATTATCACACCGGAGATGGTGCAGAACGCATTGCGTGAAGACACGGTTCTGGTGTCATTGATGCACGTGAATAACGAGATAGGCGTTATCAATGATATCGCTGCGATTGGCGAAATTACCCGCGCAGCCAAGGTGATTTTCCATGTCGATGCAGCACAGAGTGCTGGCAAGATCGAGATCGATCTGGAGGCTATGAAGGTTGATCTGATGTCGCTGACAGCTCACAAGCTCTATGGGCCAAAAGGGATTGGCGCGTTGTATGTGCGACGCAAGCCTCGCGTACGCATCGAGCCGCAAATCCACGGCGGTGGCCACGAGCGTGGCATGCGCTCCGGTACGCTGGCCACGCACCAGATTGTCGGCATGGGTGAAGCCTACCGCATAGCGAAGGAAGAAATGGCGGATGAGAATGCGCGCGTGTTGGCACTTCGCAATCGCTTGCTGGATGGCCTGAAAGATATTGAAGAAGTCTATGTGAATGGCGATCTGGCACACCGCGTCGCTGGCAATCTCAATATCAGCTTCAATTTCGTAGAAGGTGAGTCGCTGATGATGGCTCTGCGCAATCTGGCAGTTTCTTCAGGATCTGCCTGTACATCGGCGAGTCTGGAGCCGTCCTATGTGTTGCGTGCACTGGGGCTCAATGATGAGCTGGCGCATTCTTCGCTACGCATCACACTGGGTAGATTCACAACTGAAGAAGAAGTGGACTACGCCATCGAAAAAATTCACGAAGCAGTCGCCAAGCTGCGCGAATTGTCTCCGCTTTGGGATATGTTCAAAGACGGAGTCGATCTCAATCAAGTTCAATGGGCTGCCCACTAGGCAGAAGAGGTAATCATGGCATATTCAGATAAAGTAATTGATCACTATGAGAACCCACGCAATGTCGGCAAGATGGATGACAGTGATGTCAACGTTGGTACCGGGATGGTGGGTGCTCCAGCTTGCGGTGACGTGATGCGATTACAGATTCGCGTCAATGATGAAGGCGTCATAGAGGATGCAAAATTCAAGACGTATGGCTGTGGTTCAGCGATTGCATCCAGTTCACTCCTGACTGAGTGGGTGAAAGGGCGGTCTCTGGAAGAAGCCACTGCAATCAAGAACAAGGACATCGCTGACGAACTCGGTTTGCCGCCTGTGAAAATTCACTGTTCGGTACTGGCCGAGGATGCGATCAAGGCCGCAATCGCCGATGTCAAGCAGAAGCGTGGCGGATAGGCTTAAGTAGTACTCGCAGACTCTGCGAAAAATTATTTACAGGACAAGGAATGGCAATCTCCCTGACAAATACTGCAGCCCAGCATATGGCCAGACAGCTCGAAGATCGTGGACATGGTCTCGGTATTCGTGTTGGTGTAAAAACAACTGGCTGTTCCGGTATGGCCTATGTGTTGGAATTTGCGGACAAGTTGGAAGTCGGTGATCAGGTGTTCGAAGATCATGGTGTGAAGATTATCGTCGACCCCAAAAGTCTCGCTTACATCGATGGCACTGAGATGGATTTCGTGAAAGAAGGCGTTAACGAAGGCTTCGAGTTCCGAAACCCCAATGCCAAGGGTGAGTGTGGTTGCGGAGAGAGTTTTAGCGTCTGATCCCATCCGTCTGGATTCAGGAACCACCCTATGATCACCCTCAGCATGATTTCTTTCACATCCGCTTTACTGCGGATGCTGAGAGCAGGGCATGCAGCAGTTTAGTCGTGCAGATACTCAATCAAAATTTTTTCGCGCTCTTCGAGCAACCGCAGGGTTTCCATCTGGATATGGAGGCCCTGAGCGCAACATACCGTCAATTACAAAACGCCAATCATCCTGATCGCTTTGCCGGAGAAGGTGAAAGCGAGCGACTCAAGGCGGTGCAGCTTACCAGTCTTATAAATGAGGCTTACGATACCTTGCGCTCGCCAATGAAGCGCGCGGCTTATCTTTTGCAGCTGGCAGGTGTTGATACGGAGCGAGTTGAGCAATCCGATCTGAGTATGGACTTGTTGCTGGAGCAAATGCAGTTGCGAGAATCCCTGGCTGAATTGCCGGCAGACGATTCGGCGCTGCCGCAACTCGAAAAATTGAAAAAAGATGTGAGTGAGAAAATGCGAGCGCGGCAGCAGCAGTTTGCAGAACTCATGCAGTCCGAGCAGCTGGATGCAGCGCGCAAGCTGTTCCACGAAATGCAATTCCTGCACAAATTGACCAAGGAAATCGATCAGGGCGAAGAGCAGCGCCTCGACTATTAAGAATGGCTTTATTACAAATTTCAGAACCTGGCGGCAAGCCGGCAGCTCCCAAGCATCGACTCGCTGTGGGTATCGATTTGGGAACAACCAATTCGTTGGTGGCGGCCAGCTGTGGTCAAAAAGTAGAGATTCTGCCCGATGACGAAGGCAACTATCTGATGCCATCGATAGTGAGCTACGGAACGAACAGTGCGCCAGTTGTTGGTCATGCAGCCTTGCCGGCGGCAGTGGAAGACCCGGCGAACACTATCATCTCGGTGAAGCGGCTATTAGGGCGCTCCCTGGGGGAAGTCAGTGACGATGAGCAGTTTGGGCAGTATCAGTTTGCCTCAACTGGTGTCGACAGTGCTCCTGTGTTGCAAACTGCCGCCGGAGATAAAAACCCCGTTCAGGTGTCTGCTGATATTTTGTCTGCATTGGCTCAACGCGCCGAGCGAGCTTTGAAGGGCAAGCTGGAGGGGGTCGTGATTACGGTACCCGCGTATTTCAACGATGCGCAGAGACAGCAAACCAAGGATGCTGCGCAGCTGGCTGGCTTGCAGGTATTGAGATTGCTGAATGAGCCTACAGCTGCAGCTGTGGCGTATGGGCTCGATTCCAAAGACGAGGGCAATGTTATTGTCTTCGATCTGGGCGGTGGAACTTTCGATGTTTCCTTGCTGAGTTTGCAAAAAGGGATTTTTGAAGTTCTGGCTACAGGTGGCAATACCAGTCTGGGTGGTGACGATTTTGATCGCGCGTTGATGGCGCTGGTGCGCAGCAAACTAGGTGCTACCGAAGAGCTCAACCACAAACAAACTGCGCAATTGAAAAGGCTGGTGATTCAGGCGAAACATGAGTTGAGTAACTCATCAAGCAGTGAGCTGATTTTCAACGATCAGACTGTGCGATTGACTGTCGAAGACTTCTCGGCAGCCGTACAGGACCTTGTTCGTCAAACCATCACGGCTTGCCGACGTGTGCTACGTGATGCGGAGCTGGATAAAGACCAGATCGATAATATTGTCATGGTCGGTGGTGCTACCCGAATGCCTGTGATCAGGCAGGCAGTGGCTGAGTTTTTTGGCAAGGAGCCGCTGACTTCAATTGATCCGGACAAGGTAGTTGCGATCGGCGCTGGCATTCAGGCAGATGTGCTTATAGGGAACAAATCGGCTGATAGCTTTCTTCTGCTCGACGTCAATCCATTGTCTCTCGGGATCGAAACAATGGGTGAGCTGGTTGAGAAAATTATTCCAAGAAATACAACAATTCCGGTTGCCAGGGCGCAGGAATTTACGACGTTCAAGGACGGTCAGACGGTAATGGCGCTCCATGTTGTTCAGGGTGAGCGCGAGTTAGTGAAAGACTGTCGGTCTCTCGCCCGATTTGAGTTGCGCGGGATTCCGCCGATGGTTGCCGGTGCTGCCAAGATTCGCGTGACATTCCAGGTCGATGCAGACGGGCTGTTGAGCGTGCTGGCCGAGGAGTTGAGTACCGGGACGCGCGCCGAGATTCAGGTCAAGCCGAGTTATGGTTTGGGGTCAGGCGAAATAGAAGAGATGCTGCAGGCTTCCCAGGCGCATGCGCAGGAAGACATGCAGGTTCGTGCACTGCGCGAAGCGCAGATAGAAGCGCAACAACTGATAGATGCGATTCGAGCCGCTGAAACTCAAGATGGCGATCTTCTGGAAGAAGAGGAGAGGGCGCAGCTGGATGCAGCGGTCGCAAAACTGGAACGAGCGATTGCTGATGCAAACAAGAACGACATAAGCGAGCAAACTGAAGCACTCAACAAGCTCAGTGGTGAGTTTGCTGCGCGACGCATGGATCTGCATATTGCGAAAGCACTAAGCGGAGAGAATATCGACAGCGTCGAATCCACGAATGACTAACGCTAGTAGTAAAACGGATTGAATCAGTATTATGCCTACACTCAAATTCTTGCCTCACGAAGTCATATGCCCCGACGGAGCAGAAATCGAAGCTCAGGAAGGTGAGACGATTTTAAACGTGGCACTGGCGCACAAGATTCCCATCGAGCACGCTTGCGAGAAATCATGTGCCTGTACAACCTGCCACGTCATCGTGCGCGATGGCTTTGACTCATTGGAGGAGCCCACCGAAAATGAGGAAGACTATCTGGACAAGGCCTGGGGGCTTGAGCCTGAATCGAGGCTGAGTTGTCAGGCCAGAGTGGCGGGAGAGGATCTTGTGATTGAGATCCCCAAATACACGATCAACATGGTCTCGGAAGACCACTAGGGAGCCACTTCTATGAAATGGACCGATGTCTACGATATTGCCATGGCGCTGGCAGACGAATACCCGGATACTGACCCCCAATACGTCAATTTTGTGGATTTGCACAAATGGATCTGTGCGCTGGAGGATTTCGAGGACGACCCCAACCGTAGCGGGGAGAAAATTCTCGAGGCGATACAGGCTGCCTGGATCGAAGAGGCGGCAGATTAGACCCAGAAAGTCAGGGTTTGACCCTATTTAAATCGTACAAAATCGCCTCATAACCACGTATAATGCGCGCTCTTTTGCGTTTACAGAATACTGGGAGACAAGATGGCGATCGAACGTACTCTTTCCATCATCAAGCCGGACGCGGTAGCCAAGAATGTTATTGGCGAGATTTACGCGCGTTTCGAAAAAGCTGGCCTGAAGATCGTGGCAGCCAAAATGCTGCAACTCAACGATGATACCGCAGGCGGCTTCTATGCCGAGCACAAGGAACGACCCTTCTTCAAGGATCTGATCGAATTCATGACCTCAGGTCCGGTCATGGTTCAGGTGCTGGAAGGCGAAGATGCCGTAGCTTTGAATCGCAAGCTGATGGGAGCCACCAATCCGGCCGAGGCTGAAGCGGGCACAATCAGAGCTGACTATGCCAACTCGATTGATGCTAATGCGGTACATGGTTCGGACTCAACAACTTCCGCTGCTCGCGAAGTCAGCTATTTCTTCAATGACGATGAAATTTGTTCCTAGGGACAACCGGAGTATTCGGTTGTAACTGAATAGGTTGAAGCGATGACGGCAACAGGTAAGACAAATCTGGCAGGAATGACAAAAGCGCGTTTGCGTGACTTTTTCATTGCGCTTGATGAAAAACCGTTTCGTGCCGAACAGGTACTGAAGTGGATTCATCAGCGTGGCGTGCTTGATTTTGATGCCATGACAGATATCAGCAAGTCGCTCCGCGACAAGCTGAAGGAAGTCGCCGTCATCGAGCTACCCGACATCGTCGAAGATTACGCCTCCGCCGATGGCTGTCACAAGTGGCTGATCGAAGTGGCGAGTGGGTCGCGAGTAGAGATGGTTTTTATACCGGAGGCAGGGCGAGGCACATTATGTGTTTCATCGCAGGCTGGCTGTTCACTGGACTGCAGTTTCTGCGCAACGGGCAAGCAAGGATTCAATAGCAATCTGACAGTCGCTGAAATCATTGGTCAATTATGGTGGGCCAACAAAAAGCTCGGCGGCTTTGCAGAGAAAAAAGAACGACCGGTTAGCAATGTTGTCATGATGGGTATGGGCGAGCCTCTGCTCAACTTCGACAATGTGATGGAAGCCATTGCGTTGATGATGGATGATCTCGCTTATGGGCTGTCCAAGCGCAAGGTTACCGTCAGCACTTCAGGCGTAGTGCCGGCGCTGGAAAAAATGAAAGATTACACAGATGCGTCGCTGGCTATTTCGCTGCATGCGCCGAACGATGAACTGCGTAGCCAGATTATGCCTATCAACAAGCGCTATCCGATAGCCCAACTGCTTGATGCGGCGCGCGGCTATATGGCGAGTTTGAAAGACAAACGAGTGCCAGTCATTGAGTACACGCTTATAGCGGGAGTGAACGACCATCGTCAGCATGCTCGCGATTTGGCCGTGTTGCTGAAAGATTTTCCCTGTAAAATTAATTTGATTCCCTTTAATCCTTTCTCACTGAGCGACTACCGTCGCCCCAGTGGTTCGTCGGTCACCAATTTTCGACAGATTCTGCAACAAGCCGGTTATACGGTCACCGTCAGAACCACGCGAGCAGATGACATTGGCGCGGCCTGTGGTCAGTTGGTCGGGGCGGTCGAGGATCAAACCCGGCGCAGCGGTCGCTATCGGCAGCGTGCCCAGAGTGAGACAGGCAAAGTATTCGACAGTACTGATAATTTGGCGGTTACGGCCGACAGACTATAGAGGGTTTGGCGTAACAGGAATTTTCAGGTTATAACTCATGAGTGAAATAATATCGAAATTGCGATGGCTGCGAGTGCTGGCAATGTCTGCATTTTTCGGGCTACTTGTGAGCTGTGTAACGACTACCACTGGTGGATTCAATGTCGATGCGTCTGATGAGCAGGCTGTACAGGACTACATTCAGCTTGCGGTGGGTTACTATGATGCAGGTGATTTGACTGGCGCGCGCCGCAATATCAACAATGCACTGGAAATCGATGATCGCAACTCCGACGCCCACAATATACTCGCACTGATTTTTCAGACGGAAGGCGATCTCGACCTTGCAGAAGAAAATTTCCGCCGCGCGATTACGCTGAACAGGGATAATTCCAGAGCGCGCAACAACTATGCAGCATTGCTCTTTGCAGCGAATCGGCATCGCGAAGCCTACGAACAGCTCCAACGCGTAACGCAGGATGTGAACTACGAAGGTCGCGGAATGGCTTTCGAGAATCTGGGCCGATCAGCTTTGAGAATTGATCGCCGGGAAGATGCCGCTACGGCTTTTCGCCGTGCGCTACAAATAAATTCAAACCTCTATATCTCCGCACTGGAGCTGGCCATTCTCGAATCAGAACAGGAGAACTGGCAGGCGGCAAGGTCGTATTTTCAACAGTACATGACCTCTGCGGATTTTTTTAATATCCCGCACACACCGCGTGCGCTGCTGGCAGGAATACAGATAGAACAGCAGTTTCAGAATGCGGACTTGGTGCGCAGATTCGGATTGATACTCAGTACGCTTTACCAGGATTCTCCTGAATACCTTATGTATCAGAGGATGAGTAATGCCAATTGATCAATATGAAGATCAGTCGGCTGAAGATTCCAGCCGCAGTGAATCGCCAGGCAGTGTGCTGCAGCGTGTTCGTCTGGAGCGCGGCCTGGACGAGAAGGCTATTGCCGATCACTTGCATATCACCGTGCATTACGTCAAAGCGATTGAGGGTGACAAATACGAGAAACTGCCTGGGGTAGTATTTGCCAAAGGCTATCTGAAGAGCTATGCGAAATTTCTGGGCCTGAACCCCGAGGAAATTCTCGCCAGCTATTCTGTGTTTGTCGAAGCACATCAGCAAACGGGTGTTCAGGAGCAGCTCACTGAAAGAAGAGCCTCCAGAAATCGGAACGCCCAATGGGGCGTTGCCTCTGTCGTTTGTCTGGTCGTTCTGATTGGTGCCGCACTCTACTTCAGTGGTCCGGAACAGCCAGAGAGCGCTGAGTCGGCTCGCACAACAACGCCCGCCAACACAATCGAACCTCGCCCTCAGCAGGCGGTGCAATCGCCTGCGGTGACCGAGCAAATTGCTACTCCCACAGAAAACCAGGTGGAGGTTGTGACCCCGGATTCTGTGTTGCCGTCCGCACAGGACTTGTCAGATCTGGACTCCGCCAGTGCACCAGCTGAGTCATTTCCAGAGCTCGAGCCTGATAGTCAAATGAGTGAATTGAGTAACGATGTGACCGATGAGCCATTCCCGGCAGATGCGAGCGTCGCCGACACTTTAGCGGTTAGCAGCGATGCCGAAGAGCCTGAAACGGAAGCGCCGGTGTTGGCGGCAGAAGAACCAGAGGACGCGCCACCCGTGTCCAGTCAGCCAGTCGCGTCAGCTGAACAAGGCGCAGCAGTTGAACCAGGCGCCGCAGCTGAACCAGGCGCCGCAGTTGAACCAGGCGCCGCAGCTGAACAAGAGTCCCGCCCTGAGGACCTGACCGATATCAGCGTTCAGGAGGGTGACAATGGCGAACGGGTTATCGCCGTGAATGCCCAGGGCGAGGATTTGCTCAGAATCAGTTTCAGCGGGGAGAGCTGGGTCGAGGTTAATGATGGCGAAGACCGACAGATTTATCGCGATCTTCGCGAACCAGGCGATGTGCTGGAAATCTCGGGCCACGCTCCTTTCAATATTCTCCTCGGAGATGCACCTTTTACCACGCTGAATTTCAATGGTGCGGACATCGACGTATCCGATAATATCCGTATCGATAATTCCGCCCGACTCACTGTCGGATTGTAGACAATGTTTAAAGAATCTCCTATTACTCGCCGCAAAACGCGGCAAATCATGGTTGGCAATGTCGCCGTTGGCGGCGATGCACCTATTTCTGTGCAAAGCATGACCAACACGGAAACAACCGATGTCGCAGCAACGCTTGGTCAGATTGGTCGCCTCGTTAATGCGGGTGTCGATATCGTGCGCGTGTCTGTGCCCAGCATGGATGCTGCTGATGCGTTCAAGCAGATTCGCAGTCAGGTATCCGTTCCTCTCGTGGCCGATATTCATTTCGATTACAAGATCGCACTGCGGGTACTGGAAACCGGTGTGGATTGTCTGCGAATAAATCCTGGCAATATTGGCAATGAAGCACGTGTTCGCGCAGTCGTAGACAGCGCGCGTGACAAGAATATTCCGCTGCGCATCGGCGTCAATGCAGGGTCTCTGGGCAAAACGCTGCTGCGTAAGTACAAAGAACCCAACGCCGACGCAATGGTGGAGTCGGCGCTCACCCAAATAGAGATTCTGGACAAGCTGGATTTTCAGAATTTCAAAATCAGTTTGAAAGCCTCAGAGATTTTCATGACGCTAGCAGCCTATCGCAAGCTGGCAACGCAGATCGACCAGCCTTTCCATCTCGGCATCACCGAAGCTGGCGGTCAGAGATCGGGCACCGTCAAATCGGCAATCGGACTCGGCTCGCTGTTAATGGAAGGCATCGGCGATACCATCCGCATTTCGCTTGCGGCAGATCCTGTTGAAGAAGTGAAAGTGGGTTTCGATATTTTGAAGAGCCTCGGGCTCCGGCATAAAGGCGTAAACCTGGTAGCCTGCCCGAGTTGTTCACGTCAAAACTTTGATGTGATCGGTGTCGTCAACGAGCTGGAGTCACGACTGGAAGATATCATCACACCGATCGATGTTGCTGTGATCGGCTGCATCGTGAATGGTCCGGGTGAGGCGAAAGTTGCCGAGATCGGATTGACGGGCGCTTCTCCCAGCAATCTGGCTTATGTTGAGGGCGTTCCTGACCATAAGGTTAATAATGAGAACCTGGTCGACGAACTCGAGTCCATGATCAGAAAACGAGTGGCTGACAAGCACGCCGCACAAAAGGACATCATCGCCTCGGATTAGGCGCTCCCTGAACTACTATGGCTAAACTACAAGCAATCAGGGGGATGAATGACATCCTCCCCGGTGAATCACTGACCTGGCAATATGTCGAAACCTGTTTTCGTCGTGTTGTAAAACAGTTCGGTTATCAGGAAATCCGTTTCCCGATCGTTGAACAAACTCAGTTGTTCAAACGTTCCATTGGTGAAGTGACCGATATCGTTGAAAAAGAGATGTACAGTTTCGACGATCGCAACGGTGACAACCTGAGTCTCCGACCGGAAGGCACAGCAGGCTGCGTGCGCGCAGCCGATCAGCACGGACTGCTTTACAATCAGCAGCAACGACTCTGGTATCAGGGGCCGATGTTTCGTCATGAGCGCCCACAGAAAGGGCGCTATCGGCAGTTTCATCAATTCGGTGTCGAAGCTTTCGGCATGGCCGGTCCTGACATCGATGTGGAGGTACTGCAGGTCGCCGCTGCACTCTGGCAAGTTCTCGGTTTGACGCAATATGTGCAGCTGGAGATTAACAACATCGGCAGCTCGGCTGACCGTAAGCAGTACGGGGCTGCCCTGACAGCATTTCTTGCCAAGCATGAAGAGCAGTTGGATGAGGACAGTAAAAGGCGAATGCATACCAACCCCTTGCGGGTCCTCGATTCGAAAAACCCGGATGTCCAGACCATACTGCGCGATGCCCCCCAACTTGCTGACTATGTCAGCGACGAATCGAAACAGCATTTCGCAGAACTGAAGGCGCTACTGAAGAGTCTCAATATCTCATTCTCTGAAAACCCGCGGCTGGTGCGAGGACTCGATTACTACAATTATTGCGTCTATGAATGGACAACTGACGCTCTGGGAGCCCAGGGCACGGTCTGTGGCGGTGGTCGCTATGACGGTCTCGTGGAACAGTTGGGAGGAAAACCCACTCTGGCAGCAGGTTTTGCGATCGGCATCGAACGGCTGGTGCTGATGCTGGATGGGCTGAAGCTGGTGCCTGAAGAGGCGCTACAGGCAATAGATATGTATATTCTGCCCCCCTCCAGCGAGGATACAGCAGCAAGCATGCTGCTTGCGGAGGAATTACGGGCTGCGTTCCCGGCTCTGGGCATCATCTGTCATTGCGGGGGAGGCAAGTACAATAGTCAGATAAAGCGCGCCTTTAATGCTGGAGCGAGACTGGCGGTTATTCCTGAACCAGCGGAAAAAGGCGTACTGACTGCCATTCGCCTGCGAATGCTGGATGAGGAAGGCAAAACAGAGACGGTTAGCAAAGATGAATTAGTCACCAAAATCCGGGAATTGCTCAGTAATTCAGGTGATTAGCATGGAATCTCCGTGCTACCGGAGGAACAAACGGGTATTATTGCTGTCCCTATAAACTCAGCAAGAAACAAGTTCAGTCAGGAGTAGGTCGTGGCGATTAACGCGGCAGAAGAAGAAACCATAGAAGCCCTCAAACGCTGGTGGAATGAGAACGGCAAGCAGTTGCTGGGCATCGTAATTGTGGCTCTGTCCGGTTTTACCGGCTGGTTGCTGTGGCAAAACAATCAATCCGCAGCCATTGAAAGCTCATCCAATCTGTATGAAGAGATTTTGACTCTCGCTTTTTCAGTGGAAGAAGGCGGGACATTGAGTGAAGAAGACAGCTTGCAGGTTATCGCTTACGCGGATGAACTCATGCGTGACCACAGCCAGACAGCCTACGCTCGTTATGCGGCCCTTTATGCGGCGCAGCAACACGTCAGGCATGGCGATATGGATGCCGCAGAATCTGCTTTGCGTTGGGTAGTGGAGAACCCACTTTCCGGACTGTTTACTGAGCCGGACGAAGGTCTGCAACTCACCGCTACGCTCCGGCTTGGGCGCATTCTTCTGGCCAAAGGCGCTGCAGAGCAGGCGCTGGCGCTTATCAATGGTGTCGATCCCCAGGGCTTTGAGGCAGGGTATTCTGAGCTGAGAGGCGATATCTATCTTTCGCTTGACCGCTTCATCGATGCCAGAGACGCCTATATTGCAGCACAACAGGCTGGCTCCACCAGTGAAGCTTTGCGCATGAAGCTGCAGAGTTTACCTACAGATAGTTAATTCAGAATTTTCCAGTCACCGATGCATCCCAATTCGCAGTCAGATAATTCTTTTTCGTTGCTCCGAGTAGTGCTGTTGCTGCTGGCGATGGCGCTCACCAGCGCCTGTGCCAATCTGAATCCGGCAAACTGGTTCGGTGATGATGAAGTCAATCCACCAGCAGAGCTGGAAGATTTCGACAGGCGCGCCACATTGCGTCGCGATTGGAGCGTATCCGTTGGAGATGGGCAGGGCGACAACTATAACGAACTGGCTCCTGCGATTGATGGCGACACGATTTACGCCGTCAGTGCAAACGGGACGGTAGTGGCAGTGGAAATCGCGACAGGCGATGTGCGCTGGCGCAAGCGAATGGATGTGAGCGTAACCGGTGGCGTTGGTGCAGGCCGAGGCATGGTCATGTTTGGTACTGAGGACGCTGAAGTCATCGTTCTCAATCAATCGGATGGTGAAGAGCGCTGGCGCAGCCGAGTAACCAGCGAAGTACTGTCTGCCCCGAAGACCAACGGCGATATCGTCGTCGCGCAAACAGTGGATGACAAACTCATCGCCATTGATGCCCAGACCGGTGTCCGCCGCTGGATTTACGAGACGACCCAGCCGCCTCTGACGCTGCGTGGCACAAGCAGTCCACTAATTACCCAGGCGGGAACCGTTGTATCAGGTTTCAGCAATGGCACGTTGGTCAGCGTGAATGCCGCCGATGGTGTCTATCGCTGGGAAGAGCGCGTCGCTGTCCCTGAAGGGCGCTATGATATCGATCGCGTTATCGATGTAGATGGTGATCTTCTGCTGGATGGAAGCCGGATACTGGCTGCCAGCTATCAGGGCAATCTGATGGCGTTTGATGCTCTTAGTGGTCGTATTGTGTGGGGTATGGAAGCGTCCAGTTATCACGGCATGGATCTTGGCTTCGGCAATATTTACTACTGTGATGACCGAAGTCATATTGTTGCGGTTCGCGACAACAGTGAAAATATCGTCTGGGAGAGTGAAGCACTACGCTATAGACAGCTCACTGCCCCGAAAACGGTTGGCAACTATCTGGCTGTCGCTGACTTCGAAGGCTATGTCCATCTGCTTTCCCAGATCGATGGCAGCATTGTAGGGCGCACCAGGGTGGATAATGATGGTGTACGAGCCAATATTCTGTCGCGCAATAACCGCATTTTTGTCTACGGTAACAGCGGCCGTCTGGTGAGTCTCACCATTCAACAGAACTAGTTGTCTCCATCAGACTTCACTTTCTGAGCGGCGCACAGTCAACATTGGCCCAAGTGCCAGCTAGCCGGCCGCACACAGAAGCATTCACAATTCATCAGTTCAGGAACCGGAAGCCAATCATGCGGCCAGTTATCGCCCTTGTCGGTCGGCCCAATGTGGGCAAGTCGACGCTTTTCAACAGACTCACTCGTAGTCGCGATGCCCTCGTCGCTAACCTGCCAGGGCTGACACGCGATCGTCGCTATGGCGAAGGATCAGTGGGCGATCGCCGCTTCATAGCGATCGATACCGGGGGAATTACGGGCTACGAAGAAGGTATTGATTCGGAGATGGCGGCGCAGTCACTGCAGGCAATTGCCGAAGCAGATGCGTGCCTGTTTATGGTCGATGCTCGCGATGGGCTGACCCCGGATGACAGCCAGATCCTCAATCACTTGCGCAAACAGAACAAGAACAGTTTTCTGGTCGTCAACAAGGTCGATGGTCTTGATGCCGATCAGGCTGCTGCAGAGTTTGCGAGCCTTGGCATGGCGGCAGTGTTCACTATTACCGCGACACAGGGAAGAGGAGTCAGAACACTGATTTCTTCTGTGCTGGCCGATTTTCCTGATGGCGACGACGAAGTCGAAGAAGATGTCGATACCGGGATCAAGATTGCTGTAACTGGCCGGCCCAATGTGGGTAAGTCGACCCTCGTCAATCGCATGTTAGGTGAGGAACGGGTTGTTGTATATGACCAGCCCGGCACCACTCGTGACAGCATTTATATTCCCTTCGAACGCCGCGGTGAACACTATACGCTCATCGATACAGCTGGAGTTCGGCGGCGGGGGAAAACCAGGGAAACGGTAGAGAAGTTCTCGGTCGTCAAAACCCTGCAGGCGATTCAGGATGCTAATGTGTGCATCATGGTCATTGATGCGCGGGACGGCATTGTCGAACAAGACATGCATCTGCTCGGCTATGTTGTGGAGTCCGGTCGTGCCCTCGTCATTGCCCTCAACAAGTGGGATGGCATGGAAGAAGGGGAGAAGGATCAGATCCGCGCAGAAATTCGTCGACGATTCAGCTTTGTCGATTTTGCAAGAATTCATTTCATCTCGGCGCTGCATGGTACCGGGGTCGGTGATTTGTACAAGTCAGTGCACAAGGCCTACGAATCAGCCAAACGCCAGCTAAGCACCAACAAGTTAACTCAAATTCTTCAGGATGCCGTTACCGAACATGCGCCGCCATCGGTGAATGGCCGTCGCATCAAGCTGCGCTATGCGCATCCGGGTGGCAACAACCCGCCAACCATCGTGATACATGGTAAGCAGACAGGAAAAATTCCGGGGTCCTACACGCGTTTTCTGGAGAAGAAATTTCGAACCGTGCTCAAGCTCGAGGGTACACCATTGCGTATAGAGCTGCGCAGCGATGAGAACCCTTTCGTGAAAGGCGAAGAAAATCTGAGTGCACAGCAAGTTGCGCAAAAACGTCGGATCAAGAAAAACCGCAAGGGCGCGAAAAAATGAGTGCTCCTGCTGTAACACTCAATGACGTGCAGGCGGCGGCCAAGAGATTGTCCGGTGTGGCGATTAGCACGCCATTGCTTAACAATCAGGAATTGGACAGGCGTGCAGGGGCACAGGTTTTCTATAAGCCTGAATCCTTGCAGCATATAGGAGCGTTCAAGTTTCGCGGCGCCTACAATCGATTGGTGCAATTGAGTGTCGCCGAAAGGGCGCGCGGCGTCGTGGCCTTCTCATCCGGAAATCATGCGCAAGGAATTGCCTATGCGGCCAAGCTGCTGGGTATACGCGCAAGCATCGTGATGCCGGCTGATGCTCCCAAAATCAAGCTGGCTGGTACCCGGGCGCTAGGCGCTGAAGTCAGGCTTTATGACAGACACAAGGAATCCAGAGAGCAGATTGCGGCTGATATAGCGGCGGAGCGGGGTTCCATTCTGGTACCCGCGTTCGATGATCCCGATATCATCGCCGGGCAAGGCAGTTGTGGGCTTGAATTGCTTGAGCAACTGCAAGCCAGAGAGTTGCGCGCAGATCGGGTGCTCTGTCCTGTTGGTGGTGGCGGATTGCTTGCGGGAGTAACAGTTGCCTGCAAAGGAATCGATCCAGCGATCAAGGTATCGGCGGTCGAGCCCGAGCATTTTGATGATCACCGCCTGTCACGAGAGGCCGGTAAACGGGTAAAGATCGACGGTACAGCAACTACCCTTTGTGATTCGCTGATGGCGACCAGTCCGGGCGAATTGACCTGGGCCATTAACGGCGAGTTGGTAGATGATTTCATTACGGTATCAGAAGTAGAAGTGGAGCATGCGATCAGCTTTGCGTTTCGCTATCTGAAGCTCGTCGTCGAGCCTGGAGGTGCTGTGCCACTCGCTGCGCTGTTGCAAGAAAAACTGGATTTTCGCGGACAAACTATCGCGCTGATTATTTCCGGCGGCAATATCGACCAGGAAACACTGCAGCGCTGTCTGGAGAAATTTCCCTCACCGTGAGATTCTAGAGGCTGGTCATTTCCAATACACACCATCCATCAGGAGTCGTAGCCAGAATGGGTAAGCCTTCAACGAAACCAGCAACCAATACCCCAATCGTAATTTTAGCCCTGTGCTTTTTCAGCAGCGTGCTTTTCTCTTCCGCAACTACTGCACAGGTTGATCCTTGCCGCGATTTGTTGCAGTGTGAATCATCCTGGGTTGGGCTTGATGAGGAAAGCAGGCGCAATGCTTTCGCGTTCGCCGAAGACTACAAGGATTTTCTGCACCGCGCGCGCACGGAATTGAGTTTTGTCAGCGAAGCCACGGCCTTTGCTGAAGCGAATGGTTTTGTCGAGTTGACGGACTCGACGAACTTGCAGCCCGGCAGCAAAATCTATGAAATCAATCGCGATCGCACGATCAGTCTGATGGTGGTGGGGCAGGAACCCATGTCAGAGGGCTTCTATGTTATCGGTACGCATATCGACTCTCCCCGACTGGAGCTGAAGGGACGACCGCTTTATGAAGACAACCAGTTCGCTCTGTTCCAGACCAATTATCACGGTGGCATCAAATATCACCAGTGGACAAATTTGCCACTCGCCTTGATGGGGCGGGTCGACCGCAAGGATGGTACGGTTATCGAATTGTCTGTGGGGCTCGAAGATGATGACCCGATCTTTATGATCGCCGAACTCTCTCCTCACGTTGATCGAGGCCGGGCATCGCGTTCGTTGGCCGATCATGTTGAACCGGAAGATCTAGACCCCATCGTTGCGCACATTCCGGATCCGGTGGAAGGCGGAGGTGTTGTGGATCAGGTCCTGAATTACTTACAGGCCGAATACGGCATCACGCGAGCTGACCTGGTGTCAGCCGAGCTATCGCTGGTTCCTGCAGGCAAACCCCGTGATATGGGTTTCGACCGGGGACTGATAGCAGCCTATGGACAAGACGACAGGCTTGCGGCCTATGCTTCGCTACGCGCAATTGCAGAGGTAGATAATCCTCGTTACACCACAATGGCCTATCTGGTGGACAACGAAGAAGTGGGCAATCGCAACAACACAGGCGCGGGATCAGAGTATTTTGCGGATTTGTTATCGCGCTTGATTTACGCCGAGCTTGGCAGTGACTATCGTGAGCCTCTGTTTCGTCGCGCTTTACGTAACACCCGGTTTATCTCCGTGGATGTCAATCCTGGAGTGAATCCGATGAATCCCGGCGCGTGGGAAATTGGCAATGCGCCGCGACTCGGTTACGGCATTAATATCAAGCTCTACGGGCAGGGCAATAACGCCAATTCGGAGTTCATCGCCTGGACGCGGTCCTTGCTCGATACTGCGGACATACCCTGGCAGACCTCTACTTATCGGGTAGGTAGCGCAGGCGGTGGTACTATCGGTGGCGAATTCTCGAGCCAGAACATCGAAGTCATCGATTTCGGTGTGCCTTTATTGTCTATTCACACGCCATTCGCTATCAGCTCCAAGATCGATGTGTACAATCTCTATCGGTCCGCTGTTGCATTCTATGCCTATGACGGAGACTGATGGGCAATTCGACTAACAGGTCACTCCCGCTGGCGTTTCAGGGCTTGGGTTTTGGCATTAGCTGTATCGATACGCAGCTTATGCGTACCGGCCTGGCCAGCTGCTATCTGGTCGAAGCGGGAGGAGAAGTTGCATTCATCGATTGCGGTACGAGCAATGCCGTACCGCTCTTGCTCGGGGTTCTTGAGCGCAGGGCGTATTCCCCGGAAGATGTTCGTTATGTGATCCCCACTCATGTCCATCTGGACCATGCGGGCGGCGCAGGAGCCTTGATGGCGGCATGTCCGAATGCCGAGTTGGTGGTTCACCCTCGTGGGAGTCGTCACATGATAGATCCCGGGAAGCTTGAAGCGGCTGCAATCGAGGTTTATGGCCAGCAAGTGTTCGACAAATTGTACGGTGGGCTATTGCCGATTGATCCCGCTCGAGTCGTCGAACAAGCTGATGGCAGTGAATTGAACTTCAATTCCAGAATATTCCGGTTTCTCGATACTCCCGGGCATGCGCGACATCATTTCTGTATTCATGACCCGGCATCAAGAGGTGTTTTCACTGGAGATACCTTTGGGGTGAGTTACCCTGAGTTGAATCTGGGCCGCCATCGTTTCATCTTTCCGCCTACGACACCGACGCAATTTGATCCGCAAGCCTGGAATGACTCGATCGATCGGTTGATGGAACTAAAGCCGGATAGAATGTATCTGACCCATTATGGTTGCCTGGCCGAACCTGAGTCTTTGGCCCCGGCATTGCGACACGCCATAGACGATTATGCGGGTATCGCAACGGAGTTCGCGCAGCATGAAGACAGGATCGGCAGACTTACAGTCGAGTTGTTGCGTCATGCCAGAAACTATTTGCTCGATCAGCAATGTGGGCTGGATCCTGATGCGATTGATGCATTGCTGGTGGGGGATATGCGCCTCAATGCACAGGGCTTGGATCACTGGCTTGCCAGTCGCTCCCCGTAATCAACAGTGTTACTGCATGGCATCGCGTTTTTTCTGGCGCTTTACCTGCCGTCGCTCGGCCAACCATGCGTCTGCACTGTACTGCCCGGGACCGAACGCGTAGATCACCAGATAAACCAAAAAGTACATGGCTGCCAGTTCGCCCCGATTCAGGGTTGGAAACCAGGCGAGATGTGCTGTTGCATAGGCCATGACCATGAGCAGCGTCGCCAGCAGCGCCATGAGGTGGGTATACAGGCCAATCGCCAGCAGGAAGCCACCGCCTAATTCAATGACGCCAGCGACAAACAAGGCATTGATATCGCCTGGCATGGCAAAGACGATCGTGTCAGCAATATTGACTTCTGTCATGCCGGAACCGATTGGCGCTTGTGGATTCTCACCGAACAATTTGCTATAGCCATGTGTCATGAACATCGCACTGGCTAACACGCGCATGATCGCCCAGGCTCCATCCTGTGAGTTTTCCATCATTCGACCCAGCCAACCGTCAATTTTTTGCAGCACGCCATCTCTCCTGCGGTGTTATTTGTTATTGTTCATTTTTTCTCAGGAGTCAGATGTCGCTCATCAGTCTCCTGATACTATGATTCAGGTATGAAATCAGACGGGCAAGAGAATGCAAGCAAAATCACTGCTTATTATCAAAACAGGTACGACCATTGCGTCTTTGCTCAAGCAAGGTGTCGATTTCGAGGATTGGTTCATCGCGAGTTCCGGGCGGGGTGCGGATGAATTCGTAGTGAAATCTGTGTTTCTGGGCGAGCCGCTTCCGGATCTGCGCGAAACGGCCGGCATCATAGTGACCGGATCGCCAGCCTACGTCACAGACAGAACCGACTGGAATGACAGCACAGCCGCTTATCTTCGAGAGGCGCATGAGCGAGAAGTCCCGGTGCTTGGAGTCTGTTACGGGCACCAATTACTTGCCTGGGCCTTCGGAGGAGATGTGGGATTCCATCCCCATGGCAGGGAGATTGGCACCGTCCCGATCGAGCTGAGCAGCGCAGCCGGGTATGATGCATTGCTTGGACAGCTGCCAAAACGATTTCATGCCCAGGTTTCGCATCAACAATCGGTGCTCAGATTACCGGATGCCGCCGAACTATTGGCCGCGAATGATTTCGAACCGCATCATGCGTTCAGAATAGGCAGCTTTACCTGGGGCATACAATTTCATCCTGAGTTCAGTGCTGAGGTTACTGCAGCCTACATCACTGAGCGCAGTGCTGATCTCGAAGCCGAAGGCATAAATCCAGCGGAACTGCTCGCACAAGTCAGCAGCAGCCCGGAAGCGGCGACTCTGATTGGACGTTTCTGTTCGCTGTGCGGGAAGTAGAGGTGAGCGGATACTTGGCACCTGGCTGCTACACTTCGGTTTACTCGGCGCCTGTCGCCTCAGCCTCTTCGCTCACTACCTGTAAAATTCGTGTGCGTGACGGGCTCGCCAGCAGCCTGCCGTTGATGAAGACTGCAGGCGTTGATCGAACCCCGGCGGCATTGCCCCCGCGCTGATCGCTGCGAACTTTGGCAATCACTTCGGGGTTTTCGAGATCTGCTTGCAGGCGCTCCAGATCGAGGTTCAGCTCCAGAGCGTAGCTGTTGAACTCATCTTCAACTTCTGTCAGACCCGACCAGATGGGCTGGTTGGCGAACAGATAGTCATGCATGGGCCAGAAAGCACCCTGACGACCCGCTGCTTCAGCGTAGAGCGATGCCGTCCATGCATGCGGGTGGGTACTGGTAATCGGGAAGTGCCTGAAAACCAGATGTGCCTGATTG
>JASBUV010000172.1 GCA_030147705.1 Gammaproteobacteria bacterium | reverse complement strand
TGCTTGGAAGCGGCCGGGTTTAGTTCGTGATGAGTCAATACACAGCCATGATATCTAGCTCTTTGGTGTGAATGGCACTCCTCATTAACTCAATAAAGATTTTATTACGTGCCCATTCATAAATAGTTAGCTCTTTATAGGCCAGTTGGCCCGGGGGAGAGTTTGAACAAAATAATTAAAAGTGCCGCTTTATTAAGCTTTGTTCTCGTCGGCTGCTACCCAAAACCTGATTCAAGAGAAGAATTACCAGAGCTAATTATAACCCCTTCGACCGGGCCAAATTTTGACTTCAGCCATCTGTTCGAGCACAACAGAAACCCGTGCAGCAACATCGCATTGAAGCCCGATCCACGAACCGAGTATCAGGGGAAGGTTATTGAACCAGATAGCTCCAATAATTACCCACCCAGCCCTATAAATCCCGGTGAAGCATGGTGCGCAGCTGTGGCAATCAGAAGCTTCGATGTCAGTGAATCGGAACTATCGCATCACAGCAATCGATCTATTTTCGAAAGCGGCTTACACTGAAAACTATTGTCATAGATTCGTTGAGAAATCTTTGCGGAAACGGTGAACCAAAATGGAATCAAAAGTCATGGAAGGAAAATGCCTGTGTGGCGCGGTAACTGTTCAGGCTCGGGAAATATCAGACGTGGAGGCTTGTCATTGCGGCATGTGTCGACAATGGGGTGGCGGACCATTCCTGTCGTTGCAGTGTGGTACTGACGTCACATTTAATGGCACCGATCATATCACCGAATTCGATAGTTCTGACTGGGCGTCCAGGGCCTTTTGTAAGACCTGTGGTACGCATCTTTATTACTTTTCCAAGTCAGTCAGGACATACGCCATGCCAGCAGGGTTGTTTGCCGGTCAGGAACGATTACATCTTCACGAGCAAATCTTCATAGATCACAAGCCTGCATACTATGAGTTTGCCAACGACACTGAAAAACTGACTGAGGCACAGGTCTTGGCAAAATACGCTGTGAAATAGTTGGCAATGAAAAGATTGCTACAGTCTTGGCATAGAGCTACTCCCTGCTCCACAGATCATTTCGTGGCTTTGCCTGCCGAGCCGCGAACAACAGAAACACAGCACGAACCTAATCATCATCAAAACCTAATCATCATCAAAATAGAAAAAGGTACCACCATGAGCTATATCGACGGCTTCGTAATCGCAGTTCCCACCGCTAATAAAGACAAGTTTGAAGAACACGCAAAACTCGGCGACAGCGTGTTTATGGATCTGGGCGCGCTCCGCATTATGGAATGCTGGGGTGATGATGTTAGCGACGGCAAAGTCACCGACTTCCGCAAGGCAGTGCAAGCAAAGGACGATGAGACTGTCGTGTTTTCCTGGATCGAGTGGCCAGACAAGGAGACACGCGACAAGGCGATGGCGACGATGATGGACTGGATGAATAATCCCGAGAAGACCGACCCGCGCATGGACCCTGAGAAGAACCCTATGCCTTTCGATGGGACTCGGTTGATCTACGGTGGCTTTGCGCCATTGGTGGAGCTAAACAGCAACACAGAAGCTTAGGCCGATCTTACGGGTTGCAACGTTGGTTCACGCTGCTTGATTGAACGATGCGCCGCAAATGAAAAAGCCGCTTTATGAAGCGGCTTTTTTAGTGGCTGTTTTCTTCTTGGCCGTTTTCTTTCTGGCGGCTTTCTTTTCGGGCTTGGTAACTACCCATTTGCCGTTTTCATAGAACGCCTTCCAGCCGGTAGCCTTCTTGTCTACCTCGGTTTGTACATACTGCTCTTTGGTCTTGCGACTGAAACGCACGAGTGTCTTGTTGCCCTCGTCGTCTTCGGTCGGTGCGCTGAACAGGAACTCATACTTGGGATCGATTTCGTCCTTGTGCGGCAGAAGCTCTTCTACATAAGGCGCGCGTGTTTCCCGGTTCTTCGGGAATTTGCTCGCGGCCAGGAAGATACCCGATGCACCATCGCGCAACACATAATGGTCTTCGACTGTCTCACACTCGAGTTCTGGCATGTCGACCGGGTCCATCTTGGGTGGCGCGGCTTCGCCATTTCTTAACAGCTTGCGCGTGTTCTTGCAGTCTTCGCTGCTGCAGCCAAAATACTTGCCGAAGCGACCGGTCTTGAGCTGCATATCGGCGCCGCATTTGTCGCATTCGATAACCGGGCCATCGTAGCCGCGAATTTTGAACTCGCCGTTCTCGACTTCGTAACCTGAACAATCCGGGTTATTTCCGCACACGTGCAACTTGCGCTTCTCGTCGATGAGGTAAGACTCCATCGCGGTATTGCAGATCTTGCAGCGGTGTTTCTTGCGCAGCAGGATATTCTCCTGCTCTTCTGCCTCTTCCGCGCTGTCGGTGCGAATTGCCTCTTCGCCAGGCGTCAGATTGATGGTGCTCTTGCAGCGCTCTTTGGGCGGCAAGGCATAGCCTGAGCAGCCGAGGAATACGCCGGTTGAGGCAGTTCGAATCTGCATGTGGCGACCGCATTTCGGACACTCGATATCGGTATCCGTGGGATTATTGGCGCGCATGCCGCCTTCTTCAGCTTCGGCCTTCGCTAGTTGCGCTGTGAAGCTGGAGTAAAAATCATTCAGCAGGGTTTTCCAGTCTTTGCTACCGGAAGCCACATCGTCCAGCGAGTCTTCCATCTTCGCTGTAAAGTCGTAGTCCATCAGGTCGCTGAAGCTCTCCTGCAGACGCTCGGCCACGATATCGCCCATCTTCAAGGCATAGAAACGCTTGCTCTCTACCTTTACATAGCCGCGATCCTGAATCGTGGAAATGATCGAAGCATAGGTGGATGGTCGACCTATATCGCGTTTCTCCAGTTCCTTTACCAGACTCGCTTCTGTGTAACGTGCGGGGGGCTTGGTAAAGTTCTGGTGCGGGTCGAGCTGCTGCAGATTGAGCAGATCGCCCACGGCAACGTCAGGCAACACCACATCTTCTTCACGCGAGGGCATGACCTTGAGATAGCCGTCGAACTTCATGATGCGGCCTTTGGTGCGCAGCTCATACTTGTCTGCGGCAACGGTGATCGTGCTGCTCAGGTATTGCGCCGGAGGCATCTGGCAGGCCACAAAGTACTGCCAGATCAACGAATAAAGACGCACTGCGTCCTGCTCCATACCCATCAGCTTCTCAGCGGGTACGCGCACATCTGACGGGCGGATAGCCTCGTGCGCCTCTTGTGCCCCCTCTTTGGAGCTGTAGAACAGTGGCTTCTCCGGCAGATAGTCCTTGCCGAAGTTCTTGTCGATATAGTCACGACACATGGCAATGGAGTCATTGCTCAAGTGCGTCGAATCGGTACGCATATAAGTGATATAGCCGGCCTCATAGAGGCGCTGAGCCATAAGCATGGTCTTCTTCACGCCAAAACCAAGGCGCGTGCTGGCAGCCTGCTGGAGCGTGGAGGTGATCAACGGCGGCTTGGGCTTGGAGGATGTAGGCCGGTCATCCCGCTTGAGAATCTTGTATTCGCTGTTGTTGAGAATCGCCAGCGCAGCATCGGTCTGTTCCTTGCTGCCAGGACGAAAATTCTCGCCATCATCCTTGACGACCTGACAACGCAGCTTGTGTGAATCCCGGGTCTTCAGCTCTGCGAAGACTTCCCAGAACTCCTCAGGAATGAAGGCACGAATCTCACGTTCGCGCTCGACGACGAGGCGTACCGCAACTGACTGCACCCTGCCGGCTGACAGACCGCGGGCCACTTTCGCCCAGAGCAACGGCGACACCATGAATCCCACTACCCGATCCAGAAAGCGGCGCGCCTGTTGCGCTTCCACATAACGCATGTCGAGTTGGCCGGGTTCAGAGAAGGCTTCGCTGATCGCGCGCTTGGTAATCTCATTAAAGACCACACGCTTGTAACGCTCCGGATCACCGCCAATAGACTCTTTCAAGTGCCAGGCGATGGCCTCTCCCTCTCTATCCAAGTCCGTCGCGAGAAAGATGTTGTCTGCGTTCTTGGCGATCTTCTTCAGCTCGGCAACGACTTTTTCCTTGCCGGGTAAAATCTGGTAGTTCGCTTTCCAGTCGTGCTCGGGGTCGATGCCCATACGAGTGACCAGCTGCTGTTTCGCTTTCTTCTTTTTATAGGCCGCTTTTTCTTCTGGTGCCATCTTGCGAGTCAGCGCAGCCGCCGCAGCACGTGCTTTGGCATCGACGGGCTTGCCATTGCCGCTGGTAGGCAGATCGCGGATATGACCGACGCTCGATTTAACAATAAATTCAGGGCCGAGATATTTGTTAATAGTCTTAGCTTTCGCAGGAGACTCGACTATAACTAGAGATTTGGACATTTAAATGCAGGTACGCGTGTATTGGGCTTTGGGTTTGATCGATTTCGTGACTCGAAAGTGGCGACATATATAAGGGCAAGCAGGGACTCGGTCAAGTTTTATAACCAAAAAAGTACAGCTCGCTCACACTTTTTACGAGGTAAAGTCTCATCGCAGCGCCAATTTATGCGATGTAAGTCTTTGTTTTTACGTTAATTTTTAACGGCGTGAGAAAGACTTTCGAATGGGGCAAAAATATTTTTAGCCTGCCAAGGTGTCAGCAGACGGAATTTCGGCGCAAAAAAAATGCCGCGATACAGTGATCGGCGGCATTCTTGTTCACTTTAATCAATCGATCCTAATGTGTGATAACTGGCACTATTGTTACGAAAATGCTTTGCAAACACATGGAAGTGCTTGCCACACTAAACAATGCGCTCTACAAATCCACCTCGTGCAACCAGCCAAAGCTGTCCTCAAGTTCGCCGCGCTGGATACCGGTCAATTGATCATAAAGCTTCTGCATAACGGGCCCAACAGAGTCAGGCGCATCGCCCACTTCATGCCATTGTCCATCAAACCAGATCTTGCCGACAGGAGACAACACAGCGGCGGTTCCGCAAGCTGCGACTTCCTGGAAATTGGCGAATTCGGTACGCAGCTCGATCGCGCGCTCTTCAGTATCCAGGCCCAATGATTTTGCGGCGATATCCATCAGGGAACGACGCGTAATACTGGGCAGGATTGCCTGAGATTTGGGCGTAATGAGCTTGCCGTCTTTGGTGGCGATGATGATGTTCGCGGACCCGGCTTCATCGATATAACGCCCTTCTCTCGCGTCGAGATACAACGCCTCGTTGGCGCCAAGCTCTTGCGCCTTGCGAGTAGCCAGCAGGCCGCCAGCATAATTCGCGCCGACCTTGAAACTGCCGGTGCCGCGCGGTGCCGCTCGATCCATCTCCGAGACGGCGAGCGAAATTACTGCCATTCCTGCATCTTTATAATAGGGGCCTACA
>JASBUV010000166.1 GCA_030147705.1 Gammaproteobacteria bacterium | reverse complement strand
ATCGATAACTACGCCGATGCCGATCACAACGGCTTCATGAACCGCACCACCAAGGAAGAACTGATGCCGGTGCTTTATCAGTCCTTGCGCGACGGCATTCAGATCTGGACACACGTGATTGGTGACCGTGCGGTGCGTTCGCTGCTCGATTGGTACGAAGAAGCCTACGCGGCCGTGCCACAGTCTGAATGGGCCAGCACCGATTTGCGCTGGCGCATGGAGCACGCCCAGATCATCCCACCGGATGATCAGCAGCGCTTTGTCGAGCTGAACGTGATTCCCTCCATGCAGCCCAGCCACGGTATCGGCGATTTGAACTTCGCACCTGACCGACTCGGCGCCGACCGACTCGCCTATGCCTATCCCTGGCAGCAACTGGTGGATCGGGGTTTGCGCATCATCGCCGGATCCGATGCGCCCGTGGAAGCGGGTGATCCCCGTATCGAATTCTATGCGGCCATTGCCCGCAAGCGCCTCGATGGCAGTTCAGGCCCGGGCTGGCACCCGGAACTGGCAGTGTCCCGCGAGACTGCATTGAGAATGCTCACTCTGTGGCCGGCATGGGGCGCGTTTCAGGAAGAACTGCGCGGCAGCGTCGAGGTCGGTAAGCTTGCAGACTTCACTGTGTTTGACCGAGACTTGATGACTATCGACGAAGCCGAGATCCTGGAAAGCGAAAACGTAATGACCATCGTTGGTGGGCGCATTGTTTACCAGCGCGACTAGACGCCCAACGATGTGAAGCAGCCCTTATGAAAACTGGCCCAGCCTGTGCTTGCAGATAGGCTTATCGACAAACACCAAATAACAAAAGGAGACACACCGTGTTGATTCGTTTATTTACTCTGATGCTCAGCTTGACGCTGATGGCCGGGCTCAGTCACGCGCAACCTGGTTCCAGCCTTGAAGACGAGGCAGTGCAATGGCTGCAGCAATTGATTCAGGTCGACACGATCAATCCTCCGGGCAATGAAACCCGCGCGGTCGAGTTCTATGCGAATATTTTCGATGCGGAAGGCATTGAGTACGAAACTGCCGAGAGCGCACCAGGACGGGGCAACATCTGGGCGCGCATCGAAGGCGGTGACGAGCCCGCACTGATTTTGCTGCAACACACCGACGTAGTGCCGGCCGACGAAGAGTTCTGGACGATTCCCGTACTGTCGGGTGCGATTCGTGATGGCCAGATTCTGGGTCGCGGCGCACGGGACATGAAAGGTTTGGGCATTATCCAGCTCGCCACCTTTCTCAGCCTGCACCGCTCGGGCGTGGAATTGAATCGCGATGTCATTTTCCTCGCCACCGCTGATGAAGAAGCCGGCGGTTTCTTTGGCGTGGGCTGGTTGATTGATAATCGCCCGGAAATATTCGAAGACGTGGGCTTTGTGCTCAACGAAGGCGGCGGTGCCAGCCACGACCCTGACGCAGGCGAAGTCGTGTTCGGCGTTGAGGTCACCCAGAAAGTGCCTGTCTGGCTGCGACTCAATGCCATCGACACACCGGGCCACGGTTCCTCACCGCGCCCCGCATCTGCAGTCACTCGCATCGTCGAAGCGCTGTATGCCATTCAGCACAATCCGCTGCCGCCGAGAGTCATCGGGCCGGTTGCCGAATACTTTGCAGGCCTGTCCATCGACATGGCTCCAGATTGGGCGCCCTTCTATGCGAACATCGAGCAGGCAATCACCGATCCGGATTTTATTACTCGCCTGCACGCTGAGCGTCCCGGCCATCATTCCCTGATTCGCGACACCTGCTCGCTCACCCGCATGAGTGGTTCGAGCAAGATCAACGTGATTCCGCCCGAGGCCTGGGCCGAGATCGATTGCCGCATCCTGCCGGACAAACCGTCGGAAGTGTTTATTGCCGAGCTCGAGGAAATCATTGCTGATACCGGCGTTGAGATTCAGACCATCATGGCTTTCACGCCCGCGATTTCTGAAACCAACACACGTCTGTTCAATGCGATTGAGAGCGTGACGTCAGAGCTCCACCCCGGATCGCGCGTGCAGGCTTCGGTCAGCACCGGCTTTACGGACAGTCACTTCACGCGCGACCTCGGCATCGTCAGTTACGGATTCAATCCGCTCATTACCTCAAGAGGCGATCACACCGGTGTACACGGTAACGACGAGCAAGTGCCTGTCGACCGTTTTCGTCGCGCTGTCACCGACTACTATGCCATCGTGCGCAATGTCGTTATTGACTAACTTGCCCTGCCAAATCTGAACTGAAAGTAATGAATAAGCTGCCAGCACTCTCGCTGGCAGCTATACTTACGGTTGCATGAGCGCCGTAACCCAACCAGTCACCGACACCCCGCAACACATCCTGGAATCCGTCTTCGGATTCAGCGAGTTCCGCCCCCCGCAGGACGAGATCATCGACACGCTCATGGCGGGCCGCGACGCCATGGTGTTAATGCCCACCGGCGGTGGTAAATCACTTTGCTATCAAATCCCGGCCATTGCCCGCCCCGGCTGCGGCATTGTCGTGTCGCCGTTAATTGCGCTCATGCAGGATCAGGTCAGCGCCCTGCGTCTTGTCGGTGTGCGCGCCGAATTTCTGAACTCAACGCTCTCCTTCGATGACGTGCAGCGCATCGAGAACGCCCTGCATCGCGGCGAAATCGATCTGCTCTATGTTGCACCAGAGCGCCTCACCCAGGCACGCACGTTAACACTGTTGCAGCAAATTCCGATCGCATTGTTCGCTATCGACGAAGCGCATTGCGTCTCGCAGTGGGGCCATGATTTTCGCGCCGACTACTTGCAGCTGAGCCTGCTCCACGAGTTATTCCCGGACGTGCCGAGAATCGCGCTGACCGCCACGGCCGATTCGCGCACGCGCAAGGAAATTATCAGCCGCCTGCAGCTGGAAGAGGCCGAACAATTCATCGCCGGATTCGACCGGCCCAATATTCGTTATCGCATCGGGCTCAAACAGAACGGCAAGCAACAGTTGCTGCGCTTTCTGAAAGACGAGCATCCTCATGATGCGGGCATCGTCTACTGCCTCTCCCGCAAGAAGACCGAAGAGATCGCCACCTGGCTGTGTGACCAGGGTTTCAACGCACTCTGTTATCACGCCGGCATGGATGCCGAGATCCGCGCCTATCATCAGCGCCGTTTTCTGCGCGAAGAAGGCATCATCATCGTTGCCACGATTGCGTTTGGGATGGGCATCGATAAACCCGACGTGCGTTTCGTCGCCCATTTGGATCTGCCGAAAACCGTTGAGTCCTATTATCAGGAAACCGGCCGTGCCGGACGCGATGGCCTGCCTGCCGATGCCTGGATGGTGTATGGCCTGCAGGACGTCATCAAGTTGCGGCAGATGATGGAAGGCTCACAAGGCAGTGAGGAACACATGCGCGCAGAACAGCAGCGGCTCAATGCCATGCTTGGCCTCTGCGAAATCACCAGCTGTCGCCGCCAGGCCTTGCTTGCCTACTTCGGTGATCATCTCGATCAGCCCTGCGGCAATTGCGACACCTG
Source organism: Gammaproteobacteria bacterium (assembly GCA_030147705.1). GTDB lineage: Bacteria > Pseudomonadota > Gammaproteobacteria > Pseudomonadales > Pseudohongiellaceae > UBA9145. The sequence goes on along the minus strand of JASBUV010000166.1, from coordinate 3,609 downwards.
TCTGCAACCTCCACAAACCTGGGACGGCACCGAAGCGGCCCGCAAGGCATTAAGCGCCGTATGGCGCACCGATCAGCGCTTCGGCGTGAATCACGTGATCGATGTGCTGCGCGGCTCCAGCAATGACAAAATTTTTCAGTTCGATCACCAGAAACTGCCTGTCTATGGCATTGGCGAAGAGCTGGACAATAATCAGTGGCGTTCAGTGTTCAGACAACTCGTCGCGCGAGGCTTTATGAGTGTCGACCTCGAACGCTATGGCGCGTTGCGACTGGAAGAAAAATGCCGACCGCTGCTGCGCGGCGACGAGGGCATTGAACTGCGTAAAGACAGCAAGCTCAAGGTCAGCAAGCCGCGCAAAGCGAAAGTGGAATTGGCAAGCGATGCCGAGATGGATTTATTCGAGGCGCTACGAGCCTGTCGCAAACAGTATGCCGACGAACTCGGCGTACCACCCTATATGATCTTCCACGACAGTACGCTGCAGGAGATGGCCTTAAGCAAACCGGCGACGCTGGATGAATTCGCAGAGATCAGCGGCGTGGGTGCCAACAAGCTGGATCGCTATGGTGCCGGGTTTCTTGGGGCCATTGCCGATTTTGAGCGCAGGAACAGCGGTCTGTAGTTGCCGTTAGCACGTGGCTCAGCAAGGCCTGTGACTTGCGTGTGGCTCATTGCAAGCGTCTAACCTTCAGCTCACACGATGATTATTTCGAATACCTGTTGCGAACATCCGCTACAAGGCCCTGCCTAAAAAATTCTCAAGCAAACTACTGCAGTCGCTCGCTACCGCTCACCTCGATACCAAGAGTACGCAACTGCGCCGCCACCATCGGATCCTTGCCGCTCAACCAACGCTGGTACAAGCCGAGAATTTCTTCCGCACCCAACTCCTGAGTTCGTGAACAGGCGTTTGCCACCATCTCCAGCATGCGCGTGAAGGTCGTGGCTAGCTCGCCAAAGATATGACGATTGCTGCTCGCATTGTCGGCGAGATAGTCATAGGCGCTGCCGCCCATGCCGATGAAATAATCCTGTTTGATGCCGTGTCGTGCCCAGCGCTGCGGAAAGAGTGCGCCGAAGAAAAGCGCCATGTCGCCCAGGTGCTGAAGCAGCAGGCATCGCTCGCGCTCATTACGGGCTTCGACCGCGTCGCCATAGAGCAGCGCTAATGGCCGAATGGTCATGTGGCCATCCTCATAGGTGAAGACTTGTTCGGTACGACCAAATCGATCAAGCAGATTGCCGAGGTACCAGCAGGTATCCTCGTGGGGCGGGGGATTGAATCGCTCCGCGTAACTGCGCAGGCGCTCACAAAAATAATTGGACAACGATGTCTCTGTAATCGGTACTTGCTGCGTATCGAACTGCATAACCACCTCCAGGTCCGCGATCCATCGCTTATCTCGGTCCTTGTCTATAAATTCGACCTGTTTCCAAAAAGGGTTTAGCAATTTTTTCGCGCGCTGTCATCTTCTTGAGACCAAGCATCGGAATTTTCGATAATCTGCATCGAAATTATTCGTTTCCCCGCGCGGTCTCTGGCCTCTATTCTTGAGACGTTGTAATGAATTGCTTCGGCGGGTAATCGTTCGTCGGATGAAGCACTGTTGAGGTGATAGGCATAAGCGCCTGGGCAGTATCCACGAGCAGTGCTCGCCGGAGCAATACAATGATTGCGTGTCACACTCCTACGACCGCAATCAATTACACGTCCTTGTGAGCACGCCGGGGTCCAATAATCCAGACCCACCCGTCTTCCTCCGGGCCCCGGCGTTTTTACATTCCTTCTGACTCCCGAAGCTGGCCAAGCAGGTTGCGGATTCACGCTGTCAGCTCCTCCAGCACAGCTACTGATTTTCTTGCCTATACTCAGATGTGAAAACAGACCAATGCAATTGACAGTGTTGCGCAACACGCTACAATCGAATGATTAAGTCTTTCAGACACAAAGGAATCAAACTCTTTTTTGAATCCGGAAGTACCAGAGGCATTCAGGACAGTCATGCCCGAAAGCTCAGAATGCAGTTGGCGGCACTAGAAACCGCACGCTGCATTGACGACCTGAACATCCCTGGTTATCGACTCCACCCACTGAAAGGGAATCGCCGGCATTACTGGTCTATTTCGGTGAGTGGGAGCTGGCGCTTAACTTTCAGATTCCAGGATCAGAATGTTCTGGAACTTGATTATGAGGACTATCATTAATGAGTATGCACAATCCTCCGCACCCAGGGGATTTTATTCAGGCCACTTACATGGAGCCCTTCGGATTGAGTTGCCGCTATCTCGCCAAGCAGCTCAATGTCGCCGCATCGACGCTCAACCGAATCCTGAAGCAGCAAAGTGGGATAAGCCCCGAAATGGCGTTACGACTTTCCAAGGCATTGGGCAGGACTCCGGAGAGTTGGCTCGCTATGCAGCACGCCTTTGACTTGTGGCAGGCGAAGAAAAAGATGAATCTCGGGGAGGTGAGGAAAGTGAAACTCGTGGCGGCATGATCGAATCATCGAGAACAGTTCTCGCGCGATGGCGTACAGTGCATCCGGCTCCCCGGAGAGTCACTCGTCGACCTCCGGGTAATCACGCATGCCGCCACTCAGGCGAAACAGTGCGTCCACCGATTCACTCGCGTTAGCGCTGCTGGTATTCGCGATAGGCGCGAGTCAGCCAGGTGTTGGTGTTATCGTTGCTGGGCGCGAAATCGGCCGCAGGCGCTGTGGCCAGCATTTCCTCAACGCTCATGCCTTGCAGTCGAGCGCGCACCAGACCACCACGAATCGTTACCAGCATATTGCGGTAATCGAGCAAGTCGCTGCGGCTGGATAGCTGACCATGGCCGGGAATAATGATCGTGTCATCGTTGATCAGTGCGGCGAGGTTGCTGACCGCATCAATCATCCCGTCGAGTGAGCCGCCGTTGTCGACATCGATAAACGGCAAGCCATAGCGCACGAACATATCGCCCGTGTGCACGACATTGGCTTCACGAAAATAGACCTGTGCATCGCCATCAGTGTGCCCTTCTCCCGTATTTACCAGATCGATGGCCTGGCCATTGAAATAGAAGCGCATCTTGTCGAAGAAGGTAATCTTGGGCAGGCCGTTGGCATCATAGGCTTCCTGCACGCGTCCACCGGTGAGAACCTGTGTGGCTTCCATGCGCTTGCGTGCGTTATCGGTGGCGATGATGTAGGCACCGGCACGGCCAAAGTTTTCGTTACCATCGGTATGGTCGTAATGAAAGTGGGTGTTCACAACAAAGCTGACCGCCTGTCCACCCAGGTCGTCAATCGCCGCGGCGATCTTGTCGGTAAGCGGAGCAAACTGATCGTCCACGATCATTGTTCCATCGTCACCGATCACCACGCCGATGTTGCCCCCACTGCCCTGCAGCATGTAGATATTATCGCGCACCGGGGTTGCACTGATTTGTACGCTGTCGAAATCCTGTGCCAATGCCGCACCGGAGAACACGATTAACGATACGCAGGTGACAAAAAGTTGCGGCAAGCTTGTTATTTTTCTGATCATAGCCGGTCTCCTTGGACAGACATCTAAAAACTGAAATTCACTGCTGTTTGCACTATACCCCAGAAACCCGGGAGG
>JASBUV010000125.1 GCA_030147705.1 Gammaproteobacteria bacterium | reverse complement strand
GGTGCGCAGACCAGAGCTCCGACACTCACAATACATGAGGAAATCAGTCGTTTGGTTGTCTTCATCTTGGACTCTCCGGATATCTTGTTATTTGTTCGAGCACTCGAGTCAGCCGATCTGGCTGTGCTTTGGCCTTCAGGCCATCCCTAATCTTGCTGCGCACTTCATCCTATATGCGAGATAGCACGACGCGTGGGAGCGGGGTTCGGGCAGCAGTGAAGAATAAGCAATCTGTTTTCTACAAGCAAGTCAATGGCTTCCACGCTCCTTACTTGAAGCACGGCCGCTCTGGTGACGACTTGATCTGTAAGCCAAGAATAGGCGAGAAGGGCCCGATTTGTCCGTTTTTGTTGCTTTTTATTACAGTTTTAAAGCCATTGGGCGAGAGTTTCAGTCGCAATATCTCTGTAGTCTCAAAAAGGCATCGTTTTGTCTCTCGGTTCGCCCCAGCTGTGCACCTCTCTGGCTCGCTTAACTCACTGGAGGTCAGCGGCACCGCACGTGCCATGGATAACGAGGCGTATTTCGACGTTTCCGGCAGCCGCCACTAACAACAAGCGGCACTACTGTCAGAATCAGAGTTCACCGAAGTTTCATCGCGATAGGGAATATCCACACCACAGCCCGGGAATATCCCAAAGTGCGTCGAAAAATCACCGATGAAATCAAAGTAATCGCGATACCGGGTCTCGGCCAACATCATCCAGGTATTACCACACACGGTAGATACTTTGCCTTTCACGAACAGATGATGATCGTCCAACTTGAAGGCACTGGGCTGCTCTTCTACTCCGCCCTTGTAAACTACCGCCTGACCGTAGTCTTCGCAGGCTGGTTCCAGTTCGGGAAGCTTGAAGAGCCGGTGCGTGACAGAATAGAAGCGGTAGCCCTCAAGTTTGGCTTCAATAGCAGCGTTTTCGATCTCCAGTCGCCGTGAATCGACAATGCGAGGATCATGGAAGCCGGATGCTTTGGCCAGATTGAAGAAGTCATTCCAGTACAATGCACCACCCAGACATTCTCCGTAAATTTCCTTGTCACTGGCGAGTTCCTGCGGGAGTCGACGATCGCAATAGACATCTGAAAAATAAAATTCGCCTCCGTTCTTCAACACCCGATAGGCCTCATCAAGTACCGCTTTCTTGTCAGTCGCCAGATTGATGACGCAGTTGGAAACGATGAGATCGAACTGTTCATTCTCGCAACCTGCACTCTGTAGGTCCTGGATATTGCCTTTGACGAAACTGACATTGGAGTCTTCATAGCCAAACTTGTCTCTATGCCAATCGAGATGTTTGTTGGCGATGGCCAGTTGTTCATCGGTCATGTCAATGCCCACCACCGAACCATGCGAACCAACCAGCTGAGAGAGGAGATAGCAGTCCCGACCGCTGCCGCTACCGAGGTCCAGCACATCGAGGCCATGTACCTGAGTGGGTATGGTAAGACCACAGCCGTAATAACGGGTCAGTACTTCATCGTGAATTCGGCTTAATGCACTTTTTATGGCTGCTGGCATGTCGCCTACTGTGCAGCAGGCATTGGTTTTCAGATCCTCACTACTCTGCAATTCTTTCCCGTAGTAGTCCCGGACATTGGCTTCAGTATTGCTCAGGTCGTTCAATCGTCTTTCCTCATCTCTGTGCGCTATCTCTGACTCTACTTCGTTGCCCCTTCCGCCTTTATCGCTGTCTTAAACTCTTTGACAAACAGTGAGGCGAAAGTCACGCAAACCTATTAAGACAGTAGATAGCCAAATCTGCAAATTCTATTCAAACCACACACAATCAACCCGCTCTTCATTGCGAACAGCGGGTTGAGAATCAAGATATGAAACTTACTTCAGGCTGATTTGCTCTCGTGAGAGATCTTGCGCATCCAGAGTATACTCGAAGTAGGCATTCAGAATTTCGGGCCCGTAGCCTACCCGCGCGCTGGCATCCGGATTGTGGGGATTGGCAGTGGAGTTGTCCCACAGCGCAATACTGTACAGCTGACTGCCCGCTGGAGCCGGGACTGGCTCGGCCAGTTCATAGGTGAATATCCAGCCGTAGTGGAACTGCGGCACGTCGAGTAATACCTCTTCACTCCCGTCCGGACGACGCAGCACATAGCGCACTGTCTTGCCTCGCTCATTCATCCGAGGCATGAAGGAAATGATATGGCTGTCTTGTGAAAATTCGAAGGGCTGGCCACGCAATTCGTAATTGGCCTCGCCCGGCGGAATATCAATATCGCGGTTGCTGGTTTGCGCAGTATACGCGATTTTATGCACCGGCCCTGACGCTAGCTTGAAGGCAAATGCAGTGCCTGGGTCCACGTGGGTT
>JASBUV010000122.1 GCA_030147705.1 Gammaproteobacteria bacterium | reverse complement strand
AGAGGCCGTAACACAAGCAAGAGGCTGTCGATCAGCCAATAATGAACATAGAGTCTGACCAAAATGGATGAACTGGAATTTCGCAAGCGGATTGAAGCAGATCCGCACACGATGGATCAGGAGATACTGGATGCTGCCAGTGCCAACCCTGGGCTGCAGCGTATTCTTGATCAGACCCGATTTCTGGAGAACAGAATCAGTGATGAAGTGGCGGCTACCGCTGCGCCAGCTGGGCTGCGCGAACGCTTGCTGGCCATTCCCCAGACTGACATCGCACCAGAGAGCAAACAAGCCGAGCTATCAAATAGCAACGCTAGCCAACCGTGGTATCGCAATTTTGCGCTGGCTGCCAGCCTGGTGATCGCCATCGGGGCTTCAGCGACGTTCTTCGTGGAGCGCGGCCCTGATGCCCGGGAACTCGCTTTTGCCAATCAGGTCATCGAACACATCTATCACGAGATGAGCCAGATCGATGCCATCAATGCTGGCACACTGCTTCGCGAATTCACCATGCCAACCGTAAATCAGGTCATGGCCAATTCGGGCACCCAGATCCGCAATGCAGATTTTCTGCTGCAAATGCCGGTGCGCTATGCCAATCCCTGCTTCATCATCACCGCGTCCAGCAGCTCGCACCTGATACTGCAGAGCGAGGCCGGTGCGATTAACGTCATTACTATCAATAATGAGCCTGTCAGCCAGGAGTTTCTCATCGGCGATGAGCGCTTCAGCGGCATTGTTGTTCCACTCGCTGCGGGCAATCTCATCATCATCGGCGAAAAAGAACAGGAACTCGGCAATTATCGCGACCTGTTCGCAGACAACCTTGAGTGGGTGATTTAGCCAGAGCACTGCGCTCTGACTGCGTCACTGCCGACTAGAACTGCTCATCGGACAGCGCCATGAGCGGCGCTGCTCCTGCCTCGATCTCCGCAACAAGCGCCTTCGATTTGGGTAGTAAACGGGCGACAAAAAACTCGCCCGTTTTGACCAGCCCATCCAGATAGCTCGCATCGTAGCCGTTCTCCTGCTTTTGCAGAGCAGCAAGACTCGCCGCAAGAATCCGTAACCACATAAAACAGTAGAGAGTGAGCCCCATTAACTCCATGTAGGCATAGGACGCCGCACCCACTTCTTCGGGGTTGTCTGCTGCTGCACTGAGGAGTTGATCGGTTGCGCTCTGCAGCTGCTGTTTACAGGAAGTCAGCGCTGCAACGAACTCCTGCAACGCAGAATTTCCTGATTGGCTCTCAACAAACTGATCGATTTCTGCCAACAACACCTGCAAGAGTTTGCCGTTACTGCGTACTGTCTTGCGACCAGCCAGATCGAGCGCCTGTATGCCGTTAGCCCCTTCATAAATCTGTGCGATTCGCGCATCTCGCACATTCTGCTCCAGCCCCCACTCGGCGACATAGCCGTGACCACCCAGCACCTGCTGAGCGAGGACGCAGGACTCAAAGCCGCGATCTGTGCAGTAGGCTTTCTGAACCGGAATCAACAGGGCGACAAGTTGTTCCGCCTTTGCGCGCTCTTTGTCATCGGGATGAAATCGTGCCGTATCCAACTGCAGCGCCGCATACATGGAAAGCGCCCTACCTGCCAGAACATTGGCCCGAATGGTGAGCAGCATGCGCCGTATATCCGGGTGCACGATTATTGGGTCTGCAGCTTGATCCTTGGCAACCGCGCCCTTGGCGGCCCTGCCCTGAATGCGATCCTTGGCATAGCGCGCGGCTACCTGATAGGAGCTGTCTGCCAGGCCATTGCCCTGTAGCCCCATCGACAGCCGTTCGTAATTCATCATGGTGAACATGTTCGACAGACCATTGTTCAGCTCACCAACGAGATAACCGGTCGCCTCTTCGAAGTTCATCACACAGGTAGCCGACCCCTTTATGCCCATCTTGTGTTCAATGGAGCCACATCTCACATTATTTTCTTCACCCGTGAGCTCACCATCATTGCCGACCTTTAACTTGGGCACGAGAAAGAGGGATATGCCTTTCGGACCTTCTGGAGCATCCGGAAGCTTGGCGAGAACAAGGTGAATAATGTTCTCTGTGAGATCGTGTTCGCCCGCCGTAATGAAAATCTTGGTGCCAGTGATTTTGTAGCTGCCATCATCAGCAGGAACAGCTCTGGTTCGAATCATGCCGAGATCGGTACCAGCATGCGGCTCGGTCAAACACATGGTGCCAGACCAGATACCCTCGTACATGCGTGGCAAATAGCGCGCTTTCAGCTCATCACTGGCATGTTGGCTCAACGTCAGGGTCGCACCGGTATTGAGAATCGTGTACAGAGCAAACGACGAATTCGCCGCAAAGTACATTTCTTCGATCAGGGCGGATAAAAGTTTGGGCATACCCTGCCCACCGTAATTCACATCACCGGTGAGACCAGACCAGCCTCCAGCAGCGTGAGCCTGATAGGCCTCCTTGAAGCCATCAGGCGTTGTCACCGACCCAGCATCAAACTGACAGCCCTGCTGATCTCCACTCTGATTAACCGGAGCGAGCAAGCCTTCTGTAATTTTCGCCGCTTCTTCGATGATTGCATCGATAAGGTCTGCGCTGACTTCCGCCGTGTCCGGCATGGCAGCAAACTTTTCTTCGGCAGCAAACACTTCATGCAGCAGGAACTGCATATCTGTTAACGGCGCACGATACTCAGCCATTGTGAATTCCCCCAAACCACTTTCTAAAGTCGTACTGATAATGACACCAGATTATAGGGGATGGAAACCGGCACAGATACCAGACTGCGAGTCAGGATCGAAATTGCGGACTACACTGAAGGGGAAGACTCAAGATTGGAAAATCAGTTAGCCATCTCCTTAACAGACTCGCAATGGCTCCATGTGAAAACCGCCGTGACACGCCATAGCCCCCTATGGAAAATATTCAGTAACTGGATCGTGGCACGCGTGAGTGCACTGTGCGCTGCGATTCCCGCCAATTGCAGCTTGTGCGGTCAAATTTGCAAGCGATCCAGCGTTTGTGCGCGATGTATCTCAGCATTGCCGAGGCTGCGGCAGCCGTGTCGACGCTGTGCACTCGAACAAACAACAGTCACCAGCGTAAATTCCACAGAGAGCTGCGGGTTTTGTGCAGCAAATGAGCCCGCAATTGAGCGTTGTTATTCACTACTCAAATACTGCACGCCAGCAGACCGGCTGATTCTCCGCTTCAAGTATCAGGGAAATCTTGCAGACGGAAAGAGTCTTGCCCTGCTGCTGGCCGAACACATCACAGCCCGGGTTTCATCAGATGACCTGCCCGAACTACTAATCCCTGTTCCCTTGCACCTGAGCCGCTGGCAAGAACGCGGATTCAATCAAGCTCTGGAATTGAGCAACACCCTTAGTAAAGTCTGCAACATCCCTACCCGCGCGGATCTCGTCGTGCGCACCAGAATGACAGGCACGCAAACGACAATGCCCAACGCCGATGCCAGACGCCGCAATTTGCGTGGTGCGTTTAGAGTCAGGAGCCCCGACGAGTTAAGCGAGATCAAGCATGTGGCCATTGTCGATGACGTGATCACTACCCTGGCAACGGTGGACAGTCTGGCGCGTTGCTTGCGCAATGCAGGTATCGAGCGTGTGGACGCATGGTGCCTGGCCCGAGCCACTCGATAGCAGTGGCTTACAGACTCGCAGCCCCCGCAAATCAGGTGTAGGAATTGTGAACCGGGACACAGAAGTTCACGGTTAAATCGCTAGACTTGAAACTGTCCTCCTAGCATTCCCGGGGTGGCACCGGGATAAGCCAGAGAATTGAGCAGACCTTAGACCCCGCTTTTAGCGGGGTTTTTTTATGCGCAACGATTCTTGCACCGGGAAATCCCGGACGAACTGCATTTCAGGAGAGATGCTGCCAAACCCTGGCAGTGAGCCAGCATTTTTCAGGTGGAGTACGATAGAGAATATCTCTGGAGAAGGCAGCTGAGAACAGCCCTTAGCTGATCCCACGGAGAACGCGCTTAGAATTGGTACTTGATGGAACCGTAGGCCACGCGCCCGTTCTGATCGAGTACGCGGGTAGAAGAATTCAGGATCTGCGCCGTTTTCTCGTTGAAGATATTGCGGATACCGAAGGTAATGATTGCGCGATCCTTGTCGCCGGTCTTGACGCTGTAGCCGTACTGCAAATCAAACGTCGTAATGTTGTCGACCAGTGTGTTGAGCTCTTCCATATCGAGCTCGCTCAAATCCTTGAATGAATTGAAATAGTTCGTAATTGCGCTGGCGGTATGGTTTCCGAACTGCCAGGTCAGCATCAGACTGCTCTGCAACTCCGGAGAAATCACACGGTCTTCGATATTGGCAAACTCGGCATTGGCCAGTTCCAGCAAGCTGCCGCTATTTTCGAATTCCTGCACATACGTGGTCTTGGTGCTCAGAGTAAACTGGCCGAAGCGATTGGCATCCCAGACGTAGGAGGCACCAAAATCGAATCCGCTGGTTTTCACTTCCGTGCCCAGCAAAGGATTATCCAGATTGAATTCGTTGATTGTTGAATCTTCGAGGAACAACTCTGTTCCCTGACCCTGCCAATTACCGTTGACCACGAGAGCGGGACTCTCTTCGATCTGCTGCCCCCAGGCATCAGCGCGAACATTCAATCCATCAATAGGCGTCAATTCGACACCGAGATTGAAATTGAGCGCACTCTCGACAACATGCCCATCTACGTCTTTGGATTCGACGCTGCGAGCAATGCTGATCAAAGGCGTGGAGTCATTGAGACTGGTAGAGGGTGAGATTCGGAAACTGACGAACGCATCATTATCGCTTTCACCAAAATTGATGAAATTATCCTGCACAATCTCTTGAGCCTCTTGAGCACCGCTTTGCGCACTCAGTGAGAAACTCGTCGTACACGCAGCAACAAGCAGCACAGCGGTAGACCAGTGCTTGCTGGGAGACGTCTGACTCAATGGCTTGTGTGGGTGATGCGACATACTGCGTCGTTCTCGCTTGTTCTTTTGGTTTCGTTGCTTTTCTTTTGCTGCTTTTCGCTTCGCTGCTTCCCGTATCGATGCTGTACGCATCGTCGTTCTGCTTGTTGTTCGCTTTTGGCTCAGTTGGTGTGAGACGACTCTCCCACGCCATCGATGTCTCCGATTCTGTCTCGATTTCTGACTCTGTCACGCCCCGTATTACGGGTGATCTGGAGAAATCGAGAGACACTCTGGCCAGTGAATAGGCTACCACTTTTGCGGCAATTTAAACACAGAATTGTGTTGCAAAACGTCACGAGACCTCTGTGCATTGCCATAATTACGCCACAATTGCAGTTCGAGGCTTTTGGGCGAAAATCGACTCCGTAGCCTGCCCGATTTAACCAGTTTGGCGAGACTTCGTACCGGAGCGAGGATTAGGTCCGCAGTAAATGCAGTTTAGCTGGCAACTTGCAGCAATAATTCGTGCACCGTCACATTACTCCCGGGTAGAACATAATTGGGGAGCAACTCATGCAGAGGCTCGAGCACAAAGCGCCGTTGCGCCGCTCGAGGGTGAGGTAAGGTCAGTTCCGGTTCGTTAAGGACCCAGCTTCCGAGACTGATCAGATCGAGATCCAGAGTACGAGGCGCGTTGAGTGCCTGTCCGGAATGCCGCTCGCGACCAAAACGCTCCTCCATCATCTGCAGATACTCCAGCAAATGTCGAGGGTGCAGGTCCGCATCGACTGCGACCAGGGCGATGGCATTGACGAAATCAGGACTTCCCGGCGGGCAGTCTTCAGGCTCACTCGTCAGCAGCTTTGATGATTGCAGCGGCCCGAGCTCCTGCAGCTCCGCGAGTGCCGCCCTGATAGTTTGCTCAGGCGCGCCCAGAGGTGAGGGCAGATTCGCGCCCAACGCGATAATTGCGAGCTGACTGGTATCGTCAGTCGATTTGCTCCGCTCAGGCGTGGTATTGAGCTGAGAATTCATGCACTGCATCCACGAAAGTTTTAACGTGGTCCGGATTCACCTCGGGGGTTATGCCGTGACCAAGGTTGAAGACGTGACCTTCGCCAGATCCGAAGCCTGCCAGAATCCGGTCCACTTCAGCACGTATCGCAGCCGGCTCGGCATAGAGAATGGAGGGATCCATATTGCCCTGTAATGCCACCTTATTGCCGACCCGCTCGCGCGCATTTCCGATGTCTGTGGTCCAATCCAGACCGAGCGCGTCGCAGCCAGACTGGGCCATCACCTCGAGCCATTGCCCGCCATTTTTGGTGAACAGAATGACTGGAATCTTGCGCCCTTCATTCTCTTTGGTCAGCCCGCTGACAATCTTGCTCATGTAGTGCAATGAAAATTGCTCATACGCTGTCGGCGTCAAGATGCCGCCCCAGGTATCGAAAATCTGTACCGCCTGAGCGCCTGCTGCGATCTGCGCATTCAGATAATCAATGACTGCCGATGCCAAACGATCGAGAAGCAGGTGCATCGCTTCGGGGTGGTTGTACATGAATGCCTTGGCGCGGCGGAAGTCTTTGCTTCCCCCTCCTTCAATCATGTAGGTCGCCAGCGTCCAGGGGCTACCGGAGAATCCAATCAGCGGGACACTACCATTCAGCTCTTTTCGAATCAGGGACACCGCATCAGTGACGTAGGACAGCTCACTCGCCATCGAGACTTCCGGCAATTGCTCGACGTCTGCCGGAGTCGCTATCACCTTGCGGAACTGCGGACCCTCGCCTGTGACGAAGTACAGCCCAAGCCCTAGCGCATCAGGAATTGTCAAAATGTCGGAAAAGAGAATGGCCGCATCGAAGTCGTATCTGCGCAGTGGCTGCAATGTCACTTCACACGCCAGTTCAGGATTCTGGCAGAGACTCATAAAGTCACCTGCCTGTTCACGTGTCGCGCGGTATTCGGGCAGGTAACGCCCCGCCTGACGCATCATCCACACAGGCGTCACGTCGACAGGTTCGCGTAACAGGGCTCGCAGAAAGCGATCATTTTTGAGAGTCAAACCAATACTCCACTTCGCAGACAGACTCGGCAGCGCTGCGATCAAGCCCCAAAAACCACGGGATGATTGACCTCGGCTGCTCGGAAAGGGCGCAATTCTACACGAGCGGGACTGGGACTGAAATGCCAAGCGGCTGTCGGGGATGAGGCCTCAGCAACGACTACCCAACCGAATCACGGCAGATTGTGTCTGTCTCGCAAGGTAGATTGGATATCGGCCAATGAACGAACCCAGGGCTGCAGTTGGCGCACCGGGGATGGCATCGCTGCAATAGCCGCTTCGGCCGAGCTGCGCTGCGTATAGACACCTGATACTGCCACGAACCAGGGCTGATTCTGGTATCGCGTCTCGAAGTACCCACTCTGGCTCAGCTCCGGGTTCTGCTCAAGAAACTGTTGAATACTGCTGGCCGAGCGCGCTCCAAGAAGCTGCACGGTGTAGGTTCCCGACTCCGCCGCCAGCAAGCGGCGCTCGAAAGCTGTCAGAGTTGAGTCTGCAGCAGGCGGGGTTTGGACAGCGGCTTCAGCATCTGCCCTTTGCTGGGCTTCGCGCTGCAATTCCCGCTGCGCGGCTTGCTCGGCCTGAAGTTGTACTTGCTGTTGCGCTTGCAGCCTTGCTTCTCGCTCGCTCTCCGTTTGCACTGGCTGCGCTGCGACATCGATACCGGCCTGCTGAAGATTCGAGTTCACCGCAGCGACCGGATTCGCTGTAGCACTTTGGTCGGACGAGGAAGCTGCGAGCACTTGTGGCGCTTGCGTTTCTGCCTCGCCCTCTCTGTCGGTCGCACGATTCACAGCGACGGGAATAGACTGGCCTGCTCTGCTGGCGACTTCCGCGTTCTCAGATGCCGGCTCACCCGCAGGCCAAAACACCACCAACAGCAGCACCAGCAACAACCCGCCTGCTGCGGCCCAGTACGCCCCGCCAAGCTGCACCAGCGACTCCGATTCCTGGGCGCTTTGCTTTGCTGGCGCGGGTTTTGTGGCGGCGTTGAGCACCAGAGCAATCTGGGAGTTGAGTTTGCCGGGGTGTCCGGCGGCGGCATTGTGAGCCCGCCCGAGTTCACCACCAGTCAGAGGCAGCGTCTTGCGGAATCCCGCGCGAGCCAGTTTGTGGCGCACATAGTCTTCGCTGTCTTCACGGCTGAAAACTGGAAACTCGCGGTATTGGACTTGTTGACTCAGAGCCGATGGCAAGCCACGTTGCAGCAGGCTCTCCAGTTGCGGTTCGCCAAGGAGGACGACGCAAAAGCCGCCTCCTGAATTGCGCTTCATGAGTTTGGCAATGCTATCGTGGACATCGCTGGCCAACTCCTGAGCGTCATCGATTATCAGTACCAGTTTGCGACCGCTGTGCGCCAGCTCATTCGCCTTTTCGGATATGGCATCGAGCACTGCCTTTTCCTGCGCTTCGCGTGTCGCATTGGTTTCTCCCTGCTGACCCCCAGAGAATGCCAGAGAGAGCTGATCTGTTAACTGTTCGAGAAATTGCGTGCGACTCATGAACAAGGTCGCTTGAATGAAGACGCAGACAGACTCCTTGCCAAGCTGCTGAGTCAACGCGTGGGCAAGCGTGGTCTTACCGACTCCCAGCTCACCTGTAACCGCCAGCATGGCACCGAAGGAGCGCAACATGGACACCAGTTCGTCCAACAGGTCCTGCCGACCACCACCCGGAAAAAAGTCCTTACCCGACGCTTTGACATCGAATGGATCGAAGTCCAGCTTCAAGCTACTGACAAAGGTGTTTGGAGACGTGTCCATGAGATAGCGTGTCTGCTCTGCAATTCAGGTTAAGCGCGGGGCAAATCCCAGAGTGCTATCAGTGATTATCGGCAGAGCTGGTCTCCGGCCGACAGGGTCTGAATTAGCAACTGCTCATCCACCCCGCCTTCGATGACTGCCTCGCCGATATCCCGAAGCAGTATGAAACGGATGGTACCTTGCTCGACTTTTTTGTCCGAGGCCATCAGTTCAAAATAGCGCTCAACACTTATATCGGCAGGTGGAATCACCGGCATACCGTATTTTTGCTCGAGCACCGCACGCACTCTGCTGGCCGTCTCAGCAGCAATCCAGCCCAGACGCTTTGAGAGATCTGCCGCCATCACCATGCCCATGGCAACTGTTTCACCATGCAACCACGTGCCGTAACCGGCGGCAGTTTCGATAGCGTGGCCAAAGGTATGACCCAGATTTAGCAGCGCCCGAACACCACCTTCGCGCTCATCCCTTGCGACGACATCGGCCTTGGTTTTGCAGCAAATCTGAATAGCCTGGGTGATGAATTCCGGATCCAGCCTAACCACTTCTTCACTGTGAGACTCCAGCCAGGAGAAGAAAGGGGCATCAACTATCAGCCCGTATTTGAGCACTTCAGCCAGACCCGCTTTGACTTCCCGCTCCGGCAGGCTAGTCAATACGTCAGTATCGATCAGTACGCATTCGGGCTGATAAAAAGCCCCTATCATGTTTTTGCCACGGGCATGATTGACACCGGTCTTGCCACCCACAGAAGAGTCGACCTGTGCGAGCAAGGTGGTAGGAATCTGAATAAAGGGCACACCTCTTTGGTAAGTCGCAGCGACAAAGCCGGTGATATCTCCCACGACGCCACCGCCAAGAGCGACCAGAATTGTTTTGCGATCATATTTACCCGCCAACAGGCGGTCATAGATAAAGGCTACCGTGTCCAGATGTTTGTGCTGCTCCCCATCCGGCAAGATGATTGCCTCTGCAAATCGATCGGCAAACAGTGCCTTGACCGCATCGAGATACAGAGGTGCAACGACCTCATTGCTGATCACGACGACCTTGCCGTTGCCCAGATGCGGTGTTAATAACTCGGGTTGGGCAAGCAAGCCCGCACCGATATGGATCGGGTAGCTGCGCTCACCCAGATCTACTGAAACTGTTTCCATCGCTTACTCTTTTTAGACTGCTGTCAGGCCTGCGCACGGTCTGCCTGATCTTTTTCCTGCACTGCTTTTTGCAGTGCCTCTAATTGTTTACAAATGTCCTGACTCACCGACCGAGGGTTTCGGCGATTGGTGTCGACAATAACATCCGCAACGTCCTTATAAAGCGGGTCACGAATCTTCATCAGCTCGCGAATCTTTTTCTCCGGATTCGCGGTTTGCAGCAGGGGTCGATTCTTGTCGCGACTGGTACGCTCTACCTGCTGCCGAATTGACGCCCGCAAGTAGACAACCTGTCCACGCTTCGCCAAGCGCTTGCGATTCTTCGGATCGAGAACGGCCCCGCCTCCGGTTGCCAGCACAATGTGCTTCTTGCGGGTCAGCTCATCAATCATCTTCACTTCGCGTGCACGGAACCCCGACTCGCCCTCGACATCAAAAATCCAGGGAATGTCGGCGCCTGTACTGGCTTCGATCTCTCTGTCGGAGTCGAAGAACTCAAGGCCCAGTTGTTCCGCCAGCACCCTGCCAATGGTCGTCTTGCCGACACCCATGGGGCCGACCAGAAAAACATTCTTGTATTTTTTCATCAACAGATTCACCGAAGAGAACGCGGGCGCCCATTGTACGCGAATCGGAGCGGATTGATTAACAGGAAACACAAATCAGCGCTGCAGATCCCTCTCGGGCCTGCAGAGCTGATCAGAGAGGAACACTTAACGAACTGTAATGTCGGCGATAATCTTCGGCGTAATGAAGATGAGCAGCTCTGTGCGTCGACGCTCGTTGGCAGTGCGCTTAAACAGGCGACCTACGTAGGGTATATCACCGAGCAATGGCGTCTTGGTTTCAATTGTCGTGCTTTCTTCACGAAATACGCCACCCAACACAATGGTCTCGCCGTCGTTAACGAGAGCACTGGTCGTGACTTCGTTGGTATTGATAGCGGGAACAGAGCCCGATCCAGCTGCCACGGAATCCTGTCGAATCTGCAACTGCATATTGATTCGGCCGTCTGGCGTAATCTGCGGTGTAACTTCCAGCGACAGCACTGCATCTTCAAATTCGGTCGTCGATCCGCCAGCAGTACCCCCTGCCTGGGATTGATAAGGGATGCGCACACCGGAACGAATCTCCGCCGTGACCTTGTCCTGAGTAGTCACCTTCGGTCGCGCGATGACTTCACCATTGCCACTGCTTTCCAGCGCGGAGAGTTCGAGCTCAATCAAACCGCTATTGCCGGTATATCCAATCGAGAAACTGGACGCGTCGGGTGATTGCACGCCTAAATCGACTGCGAGCGAATCAGGGAATGTAACTGTACCAGTCGGAATTGGGACGCTGGCTATTGCCTGTCCGACCAATGCCTCGATCAAACTGGGATCAGTGCCAGCCTGGAGCGCTTCGATACGTGCGCTCTCTCCCGCGAGTATCGCCTCCTGGATAGCCAACTGCCGCGATGTGCGATTAGTGCTCTCTTCCAGCGTTGCTGCCTGTGATCCACCATAGCGCCAGTTGTCACCGGTGGGCAGGCTTCCAGCACCACCCCAGCGAATACCCAGATCGCGCCCGAAATCAGTCGACACGTTCACGATCCGTGCCTCAATAAGCACCTGTCGGACCGCGACGTCGAGACGAGAAAGCATCGCGCGAACTTCTTCGAGCTTTTCCTCAGTATCGCGCACAATAATAATATTGGTGCGCGCATCAACAGTGGCTGTGCCGCGCGGCGAGAGAATGCCTCCACTATTTGCGGTCGGCGCTGAAGGCGCTGCCGCGTCCGCACCCGGAAGCCCGGCACCGGCCAGCGGGTTTGCGCCACCACCACCGGCGCCTTCACCAGTCAGCAGAGCGAGAATATTGTCTGCGTTGGCATAGTTAACCTGCACGAATTCGGTGTACAGCGGTGCCAATGCCTGAGCTTGCTGCGCCTGCTGCAAGGCAGCCTGATCCTGGGCGGCGATTTCATCCGCAGGTGCCACGTACAACACATTGCCTTCCAGTCGGCTATCCAGATTCTGGGTGCGCATAACCATTTCGAGCGCATGATCCCAGGGGACATTGTTCATCTCGATCGTAATATTTCCCGTCACAGCATCTCCGGCGACGAGGTTGAATTCGTAGTAATCCGCAAGAATCTGCAACACCGAACGCACAGGAATATCCTGGAATGACAGTCCGGTCACTTCACCGGTGTAAGCGGCAGTCGCGTCTCCACCCGAAATATCCAATGCGGGTGGACGCACACTCACTGTGTAAACAGTACCCGTCTGGTAGGCAACATATTCATAGGCGCCATCGACGTCGATAACCACTGTGGCTCGCCCCGATTGGCCCAACACATCGACTGTTGAGACACTGGTGGCAAAATCGCTTACATCAAAACGACGATTCAGATCATCCGGCACAGACGTATCCTGAAACTCGACATAGACGCGCGCGCCTACCTGCTCAACGCTTCCGATCACACCATCATTGGACAGATTGATAACGATTTGGCCTTCGGAGTCTTCGCCCCTGCGAAAATTCACATCCGTAATCGCATTTTCTGCCCGATCCTGCACGCCGGTGAAAACCTGGGTTGAACCAACCACTCCACCGCTTGTACCACTGTCGTTACCGATCTGAATCGTCAGCGTGTCTCCGGCCAAACTGGTCTCGTAATTCACCAGCTGATCAAGATTCACGACCAGACGCGTGCGCGTGCCATCATCCAGAACCATGACACTCTGGGCATTGTTGGAGTCGATATTGAAGCGCTGCTGGGAAAGGCCACTCATCACACCCATCAGATCGAGAGAGATACGCGCGGGATTATCAAGGACAAAACTGCTCGGCTCAGGCGGAGTACCATCAAACGAAAGTTGTATCTCAATCGCATCGCCGGGCATATTGGCGAACCCGATACTGTCCAGAGTCACTGACTGCTGCGCGGCAGCTGTCCCTGCCAATAGCAGCAACGCACTGGAGTACAACCACCTGACAGCGCTGCGCACCTTCTTGGCATTCAGTAAATTGAGATTGAGCAAACCATCATTCATAAACATAGTGATAACCTCGACTCACACACTAACGCTGCAGTGTTAAGGTCTGTGGCCTTTCAACCCAGCCGCCATTTCCGCTGGGTACGATTTCCATTAATTGCAATTGTGTTTGAGAAATACTTTCTATGCGTCCGTGATTGCGCCCGAGGTAGTTGCCCACTCCGACCCTGTGCACTACGCCGAGTGCATCCTCAATAAGCGCCTGATAGACGTCGTTGCGCACCAGCATCCCGACCATGGTCAAACCACTGAGCGCATGCTCCTCCAGAGGTTCACGCTCTCTTTCGAAATCTGGCTGCACATCCTGTGAGATCAGCAATCCGGACTCCCCGTCAATGACTATGGGGATTTCGAAAGGACTGCGCAGCGACGCCGCGCTATAGATAAACCCTTCGTAGGGTACGAATTCCGGCACGGGTTCCACTTCCGCTCCCGGGCGCCCTTTGACTTCTTCCACGTAGGCACGCAGATCCTCAAAATTGTCGACGCGCGAACAGGCACTAAACAGCAATACTGTCAGGGCCAGCGGCACGGAACGGAGCTGTATACCTGAAAGCAACACCCTACTGCACGCCTCCCTCGTTTACGTCTCTGTAGCGATAGGTTCGTGCCTGAATATTCATATTCAGCAAGGCATCCGCACGCGTGGTGATCGAGAAGTCATGCAGCGTGACAATGCGGTCCAGACTGGCGACACCGCTCACGAAGGTACCGAAATCGTGATAATCGCCAACCACATCCACATCGATTGGTAACTCGATATAAAATTCCTGAATCATCTCCGGCAGGAGCGCGATATTGTTCAATTCGAGGCCGCTGCCGATTCCCGTCTCTGAGACGTCATCGACCAGACCGGGAACTTCTGTTTCCGAAGGCAATTGGCGCAGCAGCTCAGTGAACGACTCTTCCATCTCCACGGTTTGCGCCCGGTATTCTTCGAGGTTTGCCGCCAAAAAAGCCTTTTGTTCAAATTCAATTCGGACCTGATTCTCTTCCGCAGCCACTCTCTGCAGTTCGATCTGCAGATTCTGTACATGGAAGAAATAACCAGCCGCCAGAACGCCAGCGAAAACCAGAATCGTGATCAAGACCTTGACGGGACCCGGCCATATGCCGATCGTGTCCAGATCGGCCAGATCATTCCAGTCGAAGTTTCGAAACTCTTTGGCTATGTCAGAAAAATAAGACATCTGTCACCTAGACCTCCGAATCCGACTGATTCGGTAATTCGAGAGTCAAACCCAGTGAGAATGTAAACGAACTGGTGGCGACCTGAGCCCCATCACCAGTGGCGGAAATATCACTCAAATCTGCCTCAGTAAACCATTCAGAATTATCCAGGCGGCGCATCAATTCTGTGATGCGGGAATAGGATTCCGCGACCCCCTCGATGGCAATTTGGTTTCCCGTGCGCTCCAGGCTTTCGTAGTACACCCCGTCGGGAAGCGTTTTAACCAACTCATCAAAAATTCGGACGATTACCGGCCGCGTGCCCTGCAAATCGGTAATAACGTTCATCCGGGCACGGATGTCTTCTTTCTGCTGCCGCAGCTCACTGATCTCTGCAACTTGAGCATCGAGCAAGGTGATCTCGCTGCGAATGAAATTATTACGCGCCACCTGGGAACTGATCTCGGCGTTGTAATACCTGTCCACGAGAAACAGCAGGCCACCGGCAATAACAACAACCCCAACAAGAATGCTGAGAAATTCTCGCCGGCGCTCTTCGCGCAGTCTCTCTCGCCAGGGCAGTAGATTGATGCGTGCCATCAGAACTCTCCCCGCATGGCCAGGCCACAGGCAAGCAGCAGGGCAGGCGCGTCATTGGCAAGCGCTTCCTTGCTGACTTTCGAGCCGATGACCATTCCCGCAAACGGATTTGCGACCGACACCGGCGTAGACAGACTTTCCTGACAAAGATGCGCCAGCCCTTCAATAGCCGCTACGCCACCGGCGAGCAGGATATGATCGACTTCGTTGTAATGGCTGGATGAGAAGAAAAATTGCAGTGTCTGACTGACTTGCTGAACGACGTTTTCTTTGAAAGGTCCGAGGATTTCGAATTCGTACTCATCGGGCAAACCACCCCGCTTCATGCCATTCTCGGCTTCCAGTGCGGTCAAACCAAATCGTCGCTGCACCTCTTCGGAGAGGGTGTTGCCACCAAACATCTGCTCTCTGGTGTAAATCGTCTTGCCCTGCAAAATGACATTGAGCGTTGTCGTCATCGATCCGATGTCGATAATCGCCACCGTCTGATCATCGTCTGTGCCAATCTGCTCTGCCAGCAGTTCATAGACTCGCTCGATTGCGTAGGCCTCAATGTCGACTACACGGGCGGTAATACCCCCCAGATCGAGGGCCTCCACACGCGATTCAACGTTCTCTCTGCGACAGGCAGCCAGCAACACTTCGACCAGCTCAGGGTTGCGATCCGACAAACCCTGCCGCTCAAAATCAATCGACACCTCGTCCAGCGGGTACGGAATATATTGGTCGGCCTCAACCACGATCTGATTCTCCATCTCGGAATCAGAAAGCGAGGCGTTCATTTCGATGGTCTTGGTAATCACCGCCGAGCCGGCTACCGCGACTGCTGCTTCTTTCTGGGAGGGTTTGAGAATACTGATAGCTGCTGCCAGTGCTTCACCAACAGCCTCAACATCGCTGATGTTCTTTTCCACCACGGCATTTGCGGGCAGGCTGCGAATGACATAGTTTTCCACGCGGTACTTGTTACCCGCAGGACTTAACTGCAGCACTTTTACTGATGTGGAGCTGATATCCACGCCAAGCAGCGTACTGGACTTTTTGCCCAGGCTAACTTTCGCAGTGATCTCTTTCAGTTTATCCAGCACAGATCTCGCCCAAAATTCGCCAAATTTGTCAGGTTCAAGCGCCCAAAATTCGCTGTTGTCAGCTCCAGCCCAGGCCAAATAGACCCTGACTTACCGGCACTCCTGAAATCCAATTAACCAATAATAACAACAAGTTAGAGGAACTTCCTAAGAATAATTCCTCCCCCAGAATTGAGTATCGGCCACTTGGATATTTTATATAGTTTTCAATTAATTATCAGAGATTCACAATAAACAACTTCACCATTGCCTAATAATGGCCCAGTCAGTGTAAGAAATCTTTGATTCGGTTCACGTTTAAGATCCGGCCGAACAGCCCGTAAACTCTGCGTTTCCGTCCTTGCCAGGCCCACCTCAAAGCCGCGGCGAGTCACCGATACACACTTCATAACAAACTCTACTCGCTCAAATGCCCCTATTCCACGCCTTTCCACACCCAAAAGCCGCCGGTAACATCGGGCAATCCCCGGAGGCAAGTGTATAATCAGACTCGGTAAGTATTTGTCTCCGCTCGTCAGGATCCATTCGCCAAGTGCATTCACGATTAAAAACATTGACCAGGTGGTGCCTGCTAACAGGGCTTGCCGGGGTGTGCGGCGCTACCATGGTCGCCATGGCAGCGTATCTTTACCTTGCTCCCCTGTTACCCGCCGCTGAGACATACCGGGATGTGCGCCTCGAAACCCCGCTGCGCATCTATACCGCTGAGAATCGCCTGATCGACGAGATCGGAAACCGGCGCAACCCCGTCACCTATGAAGATATTCCACAGGTGCTGACCGATGCCCTGATCGCCACAGAAGACGTCCGCTTCTATTCTCACCCTGGTGTCGATGTCCAGTCTCTGGCGCGTGGCTTCTACGGCTTTCTGACCGGCAACGCACTGGGTGGCGGTAGTACGATCACCATGCAACTCGCCAACAACCTGTCCTTCGACAGCGACAATGTCTACTTGCGCAAGTTCAAGGAGATTCCCTTTGCCCTGCAGATTCAGCGCGAGCTGACCAAAGAAGAGATTCTTACGCTGTATCTGAATACCATTTATTTTGGCGCTGGTGCTGACGGCATCGGAGCAGCGGCCTATGTCTACTACGGCAAAGAAGTCAGTGACCTGACCCTCGCTGAATCGGCCATGATGATTTCTCTCTTGCCCTGCCCTTCGACCTGTAATCCGCTAAGCAATCCGGAGCGCGCTGTTGAACGACGCACCACGCGACTGCGCAATATGCTGAAAGAACGGATGATTACCCAGGCAGAATTCGATGCCGCCAACAACGCACCAGTTACCGCGCGAAGACATGCCCGAAATATCGAAGTGCCTGCGCCTTATGTGGCTGAGATGGTTCGTCAGCAGCTCTACGATGAATTCGGTGAAGAAACCTATTCACGGGGCTTTGAGGTGATTACGAGCATCGACGGGGAAAAGCAGTTGGCCGCCAACAGCGCGCTGATTGATGGCCTGGAGATCTACTACGACAAACGGCACGGCTATCGCGGCCCCGATGCGCATTATCCGCCTGATCCGCTCGATCCCGAGGCAGTTTGGCTTGAACACCTGCAACCGGTTCCACAATACGGCAATCAGCAGCCCGCCATTGTGACCGCAGTCGAAAACCGCTCATTCACGGCCTTACTGAAAACGGGCGAATACATTCAGGTTCCCTGGGAAGGTATTTCCTGGGCCTATGCCTTCCGTAGCCGCAACGAAGCCTGGCCCCCACCGCAAACCGCTTCCGATGCAGTGAGCGTCGGCGACCTGATTCGCGTGAAGCAAGGGGCCAATCATTGGGAACTCGGTCAGGTGCCCGAACTGCAAGGCGCACTGGTGTCTATGTCACCCGACGACGGCGCGATACTGGCGCTGGTAGGTGGCTACGACTTCCGCCGCAGTCAGGTAAACAGGGTTACGACTCCCCGCCCACCGGGCTCGAACTTCAAACCGTTTTTGTATGGTGCGGCACTCGAGGAAGGCTATACCGCAGCCACCACCATCAACGATGCCCCCATAACCCGCGGCAATTATCGTCCCAACAATTACGAAAACAATTTCCTTGGGCCAATCACCCTGCGCTACGCGTTGCAGGAATCACGCAACGTGCCCGCGGTGCGGCTCTATGATCAATTAGGGTCGGACAAGGTGCTGCCTTTCGCGGCGCGATTTGGTTTTCAAACCCAGAACTTTCCGGCCAATGACCTGACCGTCGCACTGGGCAGTCAGGACGTGCAACCACTGGAAATAGTGACCGGCTACTCTGCCATCGCCAACGGCGGCTACAAAGTGGATCCCTGGCTCATTCGAGAAATCAGCACCGAAGCGGATGGCGTGCTCTATCAAGCCGCTCCGCGCGTGGTGTGCGAACAACAATGTACCCAGCAACCCGCTGGCGAATCAGCTTATCCCGTGCAACCTGCGCCGCGCATCATCGACGCCCAGGTCGCCTACATTTTGAATTCCATGCTGCGCTCAGTCATCACTGACGGTAGCGGCGCTCGCGTGCATCGCGAGCTGAACCGCGGCGATCTCATGGGCAAGACAGGCACCACTAATGGTCCGCAGGAGCTCTGGTTTTCCGGATTTAACCGGGATCTGGCAACGACAGTCTTTGTCGGTTTCGACCAACCCGAGCCACTCGGGGAAAGGGAACAGGGCGCAACCGTAGCCGTGCCAATCTGGATTGACTACATGCGCAAAGCGCTCGACGGGGCCCCGCTGAGCACCATGAACCGGCCTGACGGCATTGTTGATCGACTCATCGACCGCAGCACTGGCGCACCCGCAATACCAGGCGCCCCCAACACCATGTTCGAATACTTCCGCGTCAATAACGCGCCGGATTCACCTGCCAGCAATTTGCCAGGCACAGATCTGCCTGATGACACCGACGAAGTGCTATCGACAGAAACGATTTTCTAGAAGTAAGAAACAGAATTTAGAGAAGGGAGGGTCGGAAGCGCAGTTCCATGAACCGAAACTTCCAGACTCGCGCCGCGCTCACCCCTGTAAACAGGAATGCAGGCGGCACGGATCGGAGAATGCTTACGATTGAACCGCTTAAACGCGACGGTTGGCGAAACGCTTCTTGAAGCGATCTACACGGCCACCGCTGTCCAGAATCTTCTGCTTGCCAGTGTAGAAAGGGTGACACTGTGAGCACACATCGATCAGGATGTCTTTACCCAGAGTCGATTTGGTCTCAATGACATTGCCGCAGCTGCAAGTAGCCTTGATCGGACCGTATTTGGGATGAATATCAGCTTTCATGGTGATTCCTTAGTCTGGATATCGCAACAGGATTACTTGAGTCCTGCACCACATCCTCTTTGACCACAAGTCTATGTTTCCGGCAGACCCACTGCCGAGGGCCGAGCATTCTAACAGAGAATTTCGGTCAGGCAAGCGAAAATCCGGAAATCCCGGCCTAAGCTGTGGAAATGTCGGGGTTTTCGCTGTTCTCGTGCGTTCTCAATGCCAGCGGGGATTACCGGCTGCGCAGCCGCTCGTGATTGCGCTTCACTTCTTCCATGATCTGCACGAACAGGCCGGAAACCAGTTCCGGGTTCAGGCCGGACTCCTCACACAGCATTTTGATACGTGCGAGTTTCTCCGATTCGCGGGTGGAATCCAGGGCATTCAGTGAGTGACTGGCCTTCAACTCCCCAACACGATGCGTCAGGGCAAACCGGTCGGCAAGCAATCTGACGATCTCACTGTCGAGTGAATCAATTTTTTCCCGAATCTGTAGCAATTCGGCTGGCACTGCCTCAGGCTCCATCTGTCTTCCTCGTTATTCCTGTTTTGCTTTCATCTATCCTGCAATGTGCAGCGCTTGCAGCACGCAAGAACAGCGGGAGTATAGACTATCACCGCACACAGATCAGCCGCTCCGCGCTCACTTGCTTGTATGGTCAGCGCAATGCTCTTACACTGCGGCGATTGCCTCATGCCGCCTGCCCTCATTCAGCTTTGCCATCCATGCCAGCAGCAGACACTTATCGCTACCACGGCTTGATCATTCAAGTCGCGGTTCCCTCGCCGTTACGTCGCTTGTTTGACTATCTGCCTCCTGCCAATCTGAATGTTAAAGAAGATCCGCTCGTGCCGGGTATGCGCGTCAGGATTCCATTCGGCCGCCGCGATGTTGTGGGCGTAGTGATGAACCTGGCTGAGGGTTCCGAGCTGGAAGCCAGCAGACTAAGACCAGTCAAGGCCATACTGGACTCACAGCCTCTGTTTTCTCAAGGGTTGCTCAACGTACTGCGCTGGGCAGCGCGGTATTATCATCATCCTGCCGGTGAAGTGCTTTCGGCAGCCTTGCCGGTTCGCCTGCGGCAAGGCGAAGCGCTGCGCCAGATTGAAGAGTATTGGCAGCCCGCTGATGATCTTCCCGCAGAGAGCGTGCAGCAACTCCAACGCGCCCCCAAACAACTCCAGCTACTACAAGCGGTACAAACGGCAGGAAAACTGAGCGCTGCGCAGATCAGTGCACTGGGCATCAGTTCGGCGATACGCCGCCAGCTCGAACAAAAGGGCCTGCTGCAACGAATTGTATTGAGCGTGGGAGCACGCGAGCCCTTCGAGTCAGTTGCGGGTGAAGGGAGTGGTGATCTTGAATTAAGTAAAGAACAAGCCGCTGCAGTACGCGCCATCAAAAAGCATCTCAATGAATACAGCTGCTTTTTGCTGGACGGAGTGACTGGCTCAGGCAAGACAGAAGTCTATATGCGCATCATGGCGGAAGTGCTTGCGACCGGGAAACAGTGTCTGGTGCTGATTCCCGAAATTGGGCTTACTCCGCAAACCATCAAGCGTTTCGCCGAACGATTCTCCTGCCCGATCGCTGCCTTGCATTCGGGGCTGAATGACAACGAACGGCTCGACGCCTGGCGGGCAGCCCATGATGGCAGCGCTGGCATCTTGATCGGGACGCGCTCGGCGGTGTTCGGCAACCTTGCGAACCCCGGCCTGATAATCGTAGACGAAGAACACGATGCTTCTTTCAAACAGCAGGACGGATTTCGCTACTCGGCCAGAGATCTCGCGATTTTGCGCGCACACGAGGAAAACATTCCGATTATTCTCGGCTCAGCTACCCCGAGCCTTGAGACCTTGTATAACGTTCAGCGCGGGCGCTACGTCCATCTCAGGCTACGCGAGCGTGCCGGTGCTGCTGTTCCCAGCAATATGGAACTCATCGATGTCGCCAACCAGAATCTGGAAAGCGGATTTCACGAAGCGGTAATTCTGCGCATACGCAAGCACCTCGAGCGCGGCAATCAGGTACTGGTTTTCATCAACAGGCGTGGCTTTGCCCCGCTGTTGCACTGCCTAACTTGCGGCTGGGTTGCAGAGTGTGAAGCGTGCATTGCCCAGTTCACGGTACATAGCAAACCCGGGAGCTTGCGCTGCCATCATTGTGGAGCTCGCGAAGAACTCCCTGTCGCCTGCCCTTCCTGCGCAAGCAGACAACTCTCCACCGTCGGGGTGGGCACCCAACAACTGGAAAAACTGTTATCCAGGCAATTTACTGACTTTCCTGTCTTGCGCATCGATCGCGATTCAACGCGCAGCCGCAAACGGTTTGCTGACATGCTGCAACAAGTCGAAAGTGGCGAGCCTTGCCTGCTATTAGGCACGCAGATGCTCGCCAAGGGGCACCACTTCCCTGGCATCACACTGGTCGTGGTCGTCGATGCCGACAGCGGGCTCTTCAGCGCCGACTTTCGCGGTCAGGAACAGATGGCACAAACCATTGTTCAGGTTGCAGGTCGAGCCGGTCGGGCCCAGCATGCTGGCGAGGTGCTGGTGCAGTCTCGCCATGCCGGCCACGAAACGCTGCAGGCGTTGGCCCAATTGGACTACGCAGATTTTGCGAAGCGCCTGCTCAGGGATCGCCAGACTGCCGGCATGCCGCCGTTCAGTCATTTGGCCATGCTGCGCTGCGAAGCCCGGTCGACCGGGAAAGGTTTGGAATTTTTACAGCAAGCGGCAGAGCGGGCGAGAGACCTGAGCAAGGTCAATCAATGGCAGGTCGATTGTCTTGGCCCTCTGCCAGCTCCCATGGAAAAGCGTGCGGGACGATTTCGCTGCCAGCTCTTGCTACTGGCAAACGAGCGCGCCGACCTGCAAAACCTGCTCAGCAGGCTCATTGCGCAACTGGAGCAATTGCGCGTGCCGGCTGGCTTGCGCTGGAGCCTGGATGTCGATCCCCAGGATATGATCTGAGCGATTTTGCCCTATTTGCGCTACAGCTTCCGGCGTGGCAACCGATAATTGATGAAGCTGTGTTTTAATGCTGTATATTCTATAAAAACAACGCTTTAGAACGACAATTAGAGCTAATTTGCGAGCTGAACAGGTAGTAGCGTCACTGTGAGACACGATTTCGCCAAAATTCGACCGGAACCGCTGCTGGAGAAAAAGCCGGCGCAGACTCCCCCTGCCTGGTCGATGATGATTACCGGCATCGTGGTGGGCATGGCCATCGGCGTGTTCGCCAGCGTGCTGCTATACATGTCGGGCAACATCCCGCCACTGCAGCACCAACAACTCGCCGCCAACACACCACGCGAAATCTCCACAGCGCCAGAGGCTGCTGCGACCACGGCGCCAGAATCTCAGGCGGAAAGCAGTCGTCCCCAGATGGAACTCGAGTTCTATACGGAACTGCGCAATTACGAGGTGCCAGTTCCAGAGAGTGTCGTCCCGGTTCCCTTGCGTGAAGAGACCCAGAATACCCCTCTGAAAGTCAGTTATATGCTGCAGTCAGGTGCTTTTCAGGAGCCCGGCAGAGCGCATCTCGAAGTCGAAAGACAGCAACGGCTCGGGCTGGATGTTGCCGTGAAAGTCGAAGAATTGACCGGCAGAACCTTGTATCTGGTCCAGTCCGGCCCCTATACCACGCAAGGTCAGCTCGACGAGGCGGAAACCATCTTGCGCCGCAACGCAATTCCCACCCTTCGCACCCAGGTGCAATAAGCCGCGAACAACGATCAGCATCGCCCTGTCTGAGCCTGCCTGTTTCGCTTGCAGCCCTTGAATTCTCCTGACTTTGCCCAATATTGCTTGATTCTGTTTTCGCCTGAAATCCGCCCGCACCGAGTGCTATGCTAGATTCAGGCAGACGCGCTATTTCAGGAGAGCCGGTTTGGATCAATTCAGAGGCACAACAATCGTCTCCGTGCGCCGGGGTGACAAGGTAGTCATCGGTGGTGACGGGCAAGTTTCACAGGGCAATACCGTACTCAAGGGAAACGCCCGCAAAGTCAGACGTCTGTACAAGGATCAAGTGCTTGCCGGCTTCGCAGGCGGGACTGCGGACGCCTTTACACTGTTCGAGCGATTCGAAGAACAGTTGGAAAAGCACTCAGGCAAGCTGACTCGCGCAGCGGTCGAACTTGCAAAGATGTGGCGCACAGAGCGCTCCCTCCGACGTCTGGAAGCCTTGCTGGTTGTGGCAGACAAGGAAGCCTCGCTAATCATCACTGGCAACGGTGATGTCATCGAGCCAGAGGATTCCATCATGGCCATCGGTTCCGGTGGCTCCTTCGCACTCTCGGCTGCCAGAGCGCTGGTCCAGAATACGGATCTGGATGCACGCAGCATCGTCGAGAAGAGCCTGACCATCGCAGGCGATATCTGCGTCTATACTAATTTGAATCACACCATTGAAGAACTCGACTACGCCTGAGCGCGAGTCGTCCCGGACTTCTTCACCGTTTAATTCACAGGATTACATTGATGTCTCTGATGACCCCAAGAGAAATTACCTCCGAGCTGGACAAGCACATCGTTGGCCAGGATAAGGCCAAGCGTGCTGTTGCCATCGCCCTGCGCAATCGCTGGCGGCGCATGAAGCTCGATGAAAAACTGCGCAGTGAAATCACTCCCAAAAACATTCTCATGATTGGCCCTACTGGTGTGGGCAAAACCGAGATTGCACGCCGCCTTGCCAAATTGGCTGAAGCCCCTTTCATCAAAGTCGAGGCAACCAAGTTTACGGAAGTGGGCTATGTGGGGAGAGATGTCGAGTCAATCATCCGCGACTTGATCGATGTGTCGATCAAGATGGTTCGCGAAAAAGAAATCGGCAAAGTGCAGCACCTCGCTGAAGACCGCGCCGAGGAGCGCATCCTCGATGTCCTGCTGCCGCAAGCCAGAGACGAGGATGAAGATGCAAGCGACGCAACGCCTTCGGCAGCCCGACAGATGTTTCGCAAGAAACTTCGTCAGGGAGAGCTCGATGACAAAGAGATCGAGATAAAAGTAGCCGAGTCACCCGCCGGCGTAGAAATCATGGCACCACCTGGTCTCGAAGACATGACCAGCCAACTGAAGAACATGTTTTCGTCGATGAATTCCGGTCGCAAGCGCTCACAGCGAATGACCGTGAAAGCGGCGTTGAAAGTCGTCCGCGATGAAGAAGCCGCCAGACTGATCAATGAAGACGAAATCAAGAGCCGTGCTGTGGAAGCAGCAGAACAAACCGGAATCGTGTTTATCGACGAGATCGACAAAGTTACCAATCGCCATGAACACGGCGGCGCTGGAGTATCCCGCGAAGGTGTGCAACGCGACTTGCTTCCCTTGATTGAGGGATCCACTGTCTCAACCAAGTATGGCAGCATCAAAACCGATCACATCCTGTTTATCGCATCCGGTGCATTTCATCTGTCCAAACCCTCGGATCTGATTCCGGAGTTGCAGGGCAGATTGCCGATTCGCGTTGAACTGGAAGCGCTGACCGCCAAAGATTTCGAGCGCATTCTCGAGGAGCCCCATGCCTCTCTTACCGAACAGTATCAGGCGCTGTTGGCGACTGAAGACATGGAGATCAGTTTCGCACCCGATGGCATCGCCAAGATTGCGGAAACCGCG
>JASBUV010000109.1 GCA_030147705.1 Gammaproteobacteria bacterium | reverse complement strand
GAACCCGCTGAATAGGTCAGCAGATCATCGAGGAAATTTGGTACGACATCATTCGCGAGATTGGACTCGGCGTTGAGCATGACAACCATACCAATATTGGCATCCGGGACAAAGACCATCTCGGAGCGGTAGCCTCGCACGCCGCCGCCATGATGAACGGCGCGTACTCCTTTGAAATCCAACACCCGCCAGCCGATGCCATAGTAGGCCTTTTCCAGCCCGGACCAGCGATTGAAGTAGTTACCATAGGGGGTGCTGATGACGGGGCTGTGCATCTCGGCCAGCAACTCGGGCGGCAATACCTCGGGATAGGCACCGAGATTTGCGCGCAGCCACTGGGTCATATCCATCAGACTGGCATTGATTCCGGAGGCAGGTGCAACGCTGTAATACGCCGCGTTAATGCTTGTCTTGCGCCAGCCACTGCGCACTTCCCGGTGCGGAGCGGTCACAGAATCTGACTGATAGTAACCTTCGAGCCCGACGCTCGCGGTAACCATACTCAGAGGCCGGAAGAGTTTTTCCTCCAGATATTTGGCATAACTCTCACCGCTGCGCTGTTCTATCACGTCACCGATCAGAGAGAACACCACGTTCTGGTAGCCGTAACATTCGCCCGGTTGGCAAACAGTGGGGATCTCGTCAAATTTGCCTTTGATGTCCGCATAGTCCACACCGGCATCGAGCATGTTCGAGTAAGAATGGGGCATCAGCCCTGTGGAATGACTCACGACATGACGCAGATTGATACGGTTCGAATTGCTTGAGGTGCCAAGTCTCATGGCAGGGAAATAATCGCTGAGCAAGGTATCCCAGGATTCCTGCTGTTCATTGACCAGCAGGGCGGTGGCCGCGCCTGCAAAGGTCTTGGACATGGAAGCAATACGGAAGACGGAATTGACGCCCACACGATCGGGCAGCCCCGCTTCCTTCACACCCCAGGTGCGCATGGTGTGGATGCCTTCACTGGTCACGATGCCCAGCGCAACGCCGGGAATGCCTCTCTCACGTGCCGCTGCATCCAACCAGGAAATGAAATTGATGAAATTGTAGTTATAGCGCTGGCTGGCACTGGCCGAGACGGATGATTCGTCGATAGGTTCGGCGCTGAGCGTGGCGGAGTAGGTAATGGAGTAAAAGACCGCAGTCAGCGTGAAAAGCCAAGCGATAAACAAGCCCGGCCTGCCATTCCGGCACGCTGCGAAGAGCTTTAAGTAGCTACTGTAACTTACTGATCGCACTACAGACTTCGTTCTGTTGTTATTGACAGTTCTCAATGAAAACACAGCAGAGGCATGCTGCGGACTGAAAAGTACCACGGCCCTCGCCGCCGGGGAAGCGGCGCTGTCATGCCTGTCTTACAATTTACGACCAGATAGGTCGCTGGCATGAAGCAATAAAAAAAGCCGATCCACCGGAAAAGTAGATCGGCCAAACGTGGGCACAATTTAGTCGAGCGCAGGAAAACCCTGCGCTCATGCATGATCAGGGAACAAACAACAGCAGTCTGCGACCTTCGCGCAACACCGTGATGGCGGCCAGCCGCTCACTGTCGCCAAGCGCGTTATTGAATTGTTCCAGATCGGCAACCGCACGGCGGTTCACTTCAACAATCACGTCACCAGCCTGAAGACCCGCAGCGGCCGTGGGGCTGCCAGCCTGCACGGAGTCTACAAAGACACCTTCCTCGCTCAGGTCAGAGTCACCCGCTGTGAGACTGCGTAGCTGAGCACCGCGGAATCCGGTTGCACTACCCGCGTCACTGCTGGCTATCGCATCACCTTCAGGGCCGCCAATGACTGCGTTCAGGTCCATGGCACGGCCGTTGCGATACAGACGCAGGCTCACCTCTTCGCCGCGCCGCAACAAGCCGACGGTATTACGCAGATCTCGCGAGCTGGTGATGGCATCACCATTGAGTGCCACGATCACATCAGACACTTCGATACCAGCCGCCTCGGCGGCACTGCCTGACATGACGCTCGTTACCAGAGCCCCGGCATCCAGATCGACCTCCAGCGCTTCAGCGACCTGTGGAGTGATGTCAGTAATGGTGACGCCGAGCAAACCGCGTCGCACCTCTCCATCGCGCTCGAGATGGCCGACGACAGAGGCAACCATATCGACAGGCACGGCAAAGCCAATACCGTTGGAGCCGCCATTACCGCTGATGATGGCCGTATTGATTCCGATCAGGTGCCCTTCCAGATCTACGAGTGCACCCCCGGAATTGCCCATGTTGATGGCTGCATCAGTCTGTATGAAATCCTCGTAGTTGTTGCGATTGAGCCCTGTGCGGCCCAGCGCGCTGACGATGCCCGAAGTGACGGTCTGGCCAATGCCGAAGGGATTGCCGATTGCGACCACATAGTCACCGACAGCCACGGTCTGCACGTCCGCGAATGGAATATCAGTGAGATCGGACGCTTCGATGCGCAGCAATGCCACATCTGTATTGGCATCGCTGCCCAATAGTTCAGCCTCAACGGTACGTCCGTCATGGAGTTGTACGGAGATTGTCGCCGCACTGTCGACAACGTGATGATTGGTCACGACCAGGCCATTCTCAGCATCGATAATCACGCCAGAGCCTGCTCCCGTGGCGTAGGGCTGCTGCCGATAGTTTTCTCCCGAATCGGGGACTCTCGGGAAATAGCGACGCAGCTGCTCAGGCAGTTCCTCGCCATTGAAGAAATAACGCGAGGTGGTTGGCAGGGTCTTCGCTACACGAATACTGACCACGGCTGGTGTCACCTCCTCCAGCATGGGGGCCAGACTGGGCAAGCCAGCCAGCTTGGCTTCCTCGCTGATAGCCTGGGCCTGGGAGACCGCAGCCATACTGAGGAAGAAGGCGATGGCGATCGTCAGGTGTTTACCAGTTCTTTCAAAACTCATTGCTTTAACCTCATTCAATAAATCCACAAAAGTGAGTTACAGCCGCTTTTCCGGCTGCGATGAGAGGCAATGTAGGGCTGAGAACGGTGAATTACCTGAAATTGCGGTGAACTTAATGTCCAGAAAAGCTGCAGATGGAGAAAATCAGGATCAGGCCGGTCTACTATCAGGTAATCTCGCCGATGGATCAGACAAGGATTTCGCAGTAACCATTTGCTGCGGGAATCGTCAAAGAACAAAAGACGTAACAAAACTGGCAGCAAACGCCTGAAATGAGTGAAGCTGGGCTGCCGCAAAAGCGAAACTACGATGCGCCTCAGGCTGGAGCAAATGCCCTGCCCGGTCGCTGAATTCGGCTTAACCATTGGCTAGCCGTGCACTTGAAAAATGCACCCGCAACCACATTAATAAAACTATGTAAGCGGTTGTAACTTAAGGTTTTAGTGCCGAATTCAAGCATCAGGTTTCAGTGACGAAGATGAGGACACGAGGGTTCAGCTGCACACAGCAAACAAACCCCGACAACGTATCATGGGAGATAGCATGACTGCGCCGGAAACGAACATCGCAACACAGCAGCAGAGCAATACGGACGCTCGATGCAGTGCGCTGCACAAGCCGTTTTACCTTGCGGGCTGGCGAGTGGAGCCAGCGCTGAACAAGGTACGCAACGCATCGGCCGGTGAACGACATCTTGAACCAAGGTTGATGAAGTTGCTCTGCTTTCTCGCTGCCAATCAGGGCGAAGTCCTGTCGCGGGACGAACTCGTAACAGAGCTCTGGCCGCATGTGATCGTGAATGAGAATTCCCTGACTCGCGCGGTTTCTGAACTGCGCAAGCATCTGGCTCACGAGACGCTGGACACCCGCGACCTGATTCAGACAGTGCCCAAGCGCGGCTATCTGTTGACCCAGACAATCGAGGCCCTTGATAACGACCGACCGGACACGCTTTCGGCTGCCGAGCCACCATCCGACGGAGCACTGGCAGCCGATGAGTCCAGAGTAGCCCAAACGCCGGCGGCGCATCCTTCAGCGGCCGCAACAGCACTTGGCAAACCCTGGCAATTACTCCAACAGCCTCTGGCTGCGGCCAGCACCGCTGCAGCGCTCAGTATCTGCCTGACTCTGGCGGTTGGCTTCGATTATCGCGCAGTAGAAACAGTCAGCAGCCCCACACTGGCCAGCCTGCAAGACGAAATCGTCAGCGCAGATCTGCCCCTCTACGGCGCACAGATCAGCCTGAGCTCGGCCTGGTCGGATACACTGCCGGCCGGCACCATCGAAAAACCGGCTCTTGCCGCGGATGGCGAGCGATTTGCCTTCATCAAGCACGACATCA
>JASBUV010000103.1 GCA_030147705.1 Gammaproteobacteria bacterium | reverse complement strand
GGATCGATCATGATGAGTCGCACCTGCTCTGGTGTTGATTTGAACAGCAGACTCAGAATCATTGCATTGATGCCAACCGACTTACCTGAGCCGGTGGTACCCGCAACGAGCAAATGCGGCATCTTGGCAAGATCCACAATGACCGGCTTGCCAACAATGTCATGGCCAAGTGCCATACTGAGCGGCGAGTGGGCGCGATCGAAATCCGGGGCGGACAACACCTGGCTCAGCTGAATGATTTCGCGTTTCTCATTGGGAATCTCAATGCCGATTACCGTCTTGCCCGGAATCACTTCTACAACCCGCACCGAAACAACTGCCAGTGATCGCGCAAGGTCTTTGGCCAAATTGCTGATCCGGCTTACCTTGATTCCCGGCGCAGGTTGCACTTCGAAGCGGGTAATCACCGGGCCTGGGTTAACCGCGGTGACTTCAATCTCGATTCCAAAGTCTTTCAGTTTCAGCTCAAGCAAGGTTGACAGCTTCTCAAGCGATTCCTTCGAGAAACCCGCTTCGTTGGTTTCCTGCCAGGCATCAAGCAAACCAATCGCTGGCAACTCTTTGACAGACGTTGCTGCGAACAGCGTGCCCTGGCGCTCCTTCTCAACACGCGTACTCTTCACGACCTTCTTGGGCGGAGGTTCCTTGATCGTGGGTGGGATGCGTTTCTTGGTCTTCTCAATATGGATGTCGAGTACTTTCTTGCGACTCTCCAGTCGCTCTCGCGTCGCTGCCTGTTGTTTTCTGTCTTCCACCCATTTGCTGACCTTGCTCACTAACATCGTGCTGAATGAGAGACTGAACGCTCCAAGGGTATCGACTACATCCAGCCAGGATATGGTTGCGGTGATCGTCAGCGCGAACAGAAAGATGGCGAGCAGTAATAAAGTGCTGCCCAGCATGGCGAGTAATGGCAGAAACAGATCGGCAACCAAAGACCCGACTACCCCGCCAGCAAGATAGGTCACGTCAGACGGGATGGTGAAATGCAGCGTCGCCAGACCACAGGCGGATATCATCAGCAGGATGAAACCCGCACATTTCAATCCGAACAAGGGCCAGGAGAACGGCTTTTCCAGCTCGGCCTCTCTATAGCTTGTATAAATTTTGTACAACAAAGCGGCCGGCAGGCTGTAAGCCAGATAACCCAGCAGATGCAGCATGATGTCTGCGATCCACGCGCCATAGACGCCGACGGCATTGTCCACTCCTGAACCAGAACCGGTGGTCGTGAATCCCGGATCGTCTGCGGAGTAGCTGACCAGCGCGATAAAAAGAAACAGCGCCAGCAAAAAGTACGCGATCAGAGAACCTTCTCGCACCACACGCTGCATGGCGTTGCTGACTTCGGCGTTAGTGTCCACTTCGCTGCTACTCATATTCCTAAATTTTTCAAATGCCTGTGTAACTTATATACATTAATTTCTAGATTAATGCGATGCCTGATTCTTGATCAATTTCACAAAATTTCACTCGCGGCCGTGGCATTGATCGCCGGGTAAGTGGCCAGCGAAGCGCGGATTTAGCCTTTGCGTCGACCTATCCTTACTGTATCGGGCACTCTTTAAGGATAATTAATGCTTTCCCCGGATTTACTCAGCCTGAACCACTGTTCACAAAATGCCTCCAAGCAGCGAAATCTCTGCCCCCGAAGCCAGGAAAATTGAGTAGAATGCAGCAGCGCTCAAACCGCTGTGCGCGTTGAATTCACGGCCTGCGCCCCCAGATTGGGTGCATAGCCGCTACTATCCGCAGTCACCCGAAACCGAAGGAATCCGCTTTATGTCTGAAGTTGCCCATCATCGTCTGATCATCCTTGGCTCTGGCCCCGCCGGCTACACCGCTGCTGTCTATGCGGCACGCGCTGGTCTGGACCCGGTGGTGATCACTGGCCTGGTCCAGGGCGGACAGCTCACTACCACCACAGACGTGGACAATTGGCCAGGCGACGTCGAGGGCCTGCAAGGTCCGGATTTGATGGACAGAATGAAAAGACATGCCGAACGCTTTGAATCGACGATCATTTTCGATCACATCAATGCCGCCGATCTGAGCAAACGCCCCTTTACATTGACGGGCGACAACGGCACCTATACTTGCGATGCGCTCATTATCGCCACCGGTGCCTCCGCCCAGTATCTGGGCCTGGAATCCGAAGAAGCGTTCATGGGCAAAGGCGTTAGCGCCTGCGCAACCTGTGATGGGTTTTTCTATCGCAACAAGCCTGTGGCAGTGATAGGCGGTGGCAACACCGCGGTAGAGGAAGCCCTGTACCTGTCCAATCTCTGCTCGCACGTCACTCTGGTGCATCGCAGAGATTCATTGCGTGCCGAGAAAATTCTGCAGAAGAAACTCTTTGAGCGGGTTGAAGAAGGCAAAGTGACGATTGCCTGGGATCATACCCTCAGCGAAGTCGTGGGCGACGATATGGGCGTTACGGGTATCAAGATCAGTCATGTCAGCAGCGGCGAACAACAGGACCTCGCCGTCGACGGAGTCTTTATCGCAATCGGTCACCGACCCAATTCGGAGATCTTCGAAGGCCAGCTCGAGATGAAGAATGGCTACGTGAAGGTCAGCACCGGCATTGAAGGCAATGCGACCCAGACCAGCGTACCTGGCGTGTTTGCAGCGGGTGATATCGCCGATCAGGTCTATCGTCAGGCCGTGACCAGCGCGGGTTTTGGCTGTATGGCGGCGTTGGATGCGGAGAAATTCCTCGACGCCTGAGGAACCCATGGCACTGCCCTGGCTTGATCCCGATTATGTCGCCTTCCCTTCACCTGAGAAGGCGATGCGCGATCCAAACGGTTTACTGGCTGCCGGTGGTGATCTGACTCCACAATGGCTACTCACAGCGTATCGGCACGGGATTTTCCCCTGGTATGAGGATGGCCAACCCATCCTCTGGTGGAGCCCTGACCCACGCCTCATTATCGTTCCCGGGCAGCTGCATATCTCTCGCTCCCTGCGTAAAGTCCTGCGCAGCGGTCAATTTACTGTCTCATTGGACCGCTGCTTTGACGATGTTATTGTCGCTTGTGCTGCACCGCGATCGGAGTCTTCGGGCACCTGGATAACCGCAGAGATGCAAAACGCCTACAGCGAGTTGCACGGTTTGGGTCATGCTCATTCGGTCGAAGTCTGGGACGGCAAGCAACTGGTTGGCGGCCTCTACGGGGTTGCGATTGGCAAGGTTTTCTTTGGAGAATCCATGTTCAGTCGGCAGGATAACGCCTCAAAAGTCGCGCTGGCTTATTTGAGCAAGCAATTATTGGATTGGGAGTTTCGCCTGATCGATTGTCAGGTCAGCAACCCACACCTGCGCTCGCTGGGTGCGCAGGAAATCGGACGGCAGGAATTTCAGGCAATACTGCGCCAGTACACGGCGGTTGCCTCTCGAGCGGGCCCGTGGCAACTTGAGACGAGACTGAATCCGGAAGACCATGAAAAGTAACTCGAAACTTATCAGCTCAGTCCGCCTATTCCGGACTACCGAGCACCCTTGCAGCTACAAGGAGGATCAGCAGGCTGCCACGGTGTTTATCGACCCGGATCTCGTCATAGACAAAAACCTGAACAGCAAACTCAGCGAAATCGGCTACCGCCGCAGCGGGGCGCACCTGTATCGCCCGGACTGCGAACTCTGCAATGCCTGCATGTCTATTCGCATTCCTGTGGACCTCTTCAAACCCAAACGCCCACACAGGCGGGTCTTGAACAAAAACAAGGATTTGCGGGTAGAAGAACGCACCGACCTCACCAGCGAAGATGCCTTTGGCCTGTACGAACGCTACATCTCTGAACGCCACCGGGATGGCGATATGTACCCTCCTACTCGCGAGCAGTACGAGGCTTTTATCAAGACGCGCACGGTGGATACGGTCTACTACCTGTTTTACCTCGAAGAGAAGCTCGTCTCCGTCAGCGTCGTCGACAAACTGGTACAGGGCTTGTCCGCAGTGTACACATTCTTCGACCCCGATTTGTCAGAGCGCTCCCTCGGCAAATTCGCCATCCTCTGGTTAACACAGCGTTGCACAGAGCTGGAACTGCCCTACCTCTTTCTGGGCTACTGGGTAAAAGGCTGTCAAAAAATGGAATACAAGAAAGAATTTCGCCCCTTCCATGTGCTCGTCGACGGCCGATGGGTTCTGGTTACCTGAAGCGTTCGTCGGTAGAGGTCGCTCGGGGCAAAACTTGCCCAGCTCTCAGACTGTCCTCCCAACGTAGTAGCTCTCGCATTGCGAAGTAGCTCTCGCATAAGAGTAGAGGCTCTGATTGAGTAGGCACTGAATTTGAGAGCGGGGAAGCCGAGCCCGCATTGCTGGACACGCCGTAAATCCTGGCCCAGCCGACAATCACAGATTGTCGTCGTTCGTACTGCGCTCAATGCTGCGCATTGAAAGCGCTTTTCCTCACCCCTGGAGGCTCGGTCGCGGCATCCCTGCCGCTCACGGTCCTGCAATGCGGGCTCGCCTTCCCCTCCGGTGTTCCCTTCTAGATTGAAACAGCAACCCTATCTGGCCTTCTGAGTCTTTGCTAAACACCCGAAAATCCGGCACAATGCTGCCCGCAATTAACGCCCCGAGGAGATCAGATGGCGAAAGAAGATCAAATTGAGATGGAAGGCGAAGTGGTCGATACCCTTCCCAATACCATGTTTCGAGTAAAACTGGAGAATGGCCACGTTGTCACTGCCCATATTTCAGGCAAGATGCGCAAGAACTATATCCGCATTCTCACTGGCGACAAGGTTCTGGTTGAACTGACCCCTTACGATCTGACCAAAGGTCGCATCACCTACCGCGCGCGCTAGATTGCCGGGAGCACGCGCTCCTGATCCGTCCCTGCATATCCCGTCAGAAGCACTGCAAACCGGATTGGTCTCAGACTGAGCTGGGTTCGCCTGGTTCCTGCTGTTTGCGCTGCTTCTGATTCTTGCGCTCTTCGATCCGCAGCACAATGTCATCGTTTTCTGCGGAGACGAAGACGTCACCCCCATTGGCAAGCTTGCCAAACAGAATATCCTCGGCCAGTGCTTTCTTGAGTTTCTCCTGAATCAGTCGAGCCATCGGGCGGGCACCCATCGATTCGCTATAGCCATGTTTGACGAACCAGTCGTTGGCGCTGCCATCCACATGCAGCAGCACGTCTTTCTCATCGAGCTGAACTTGTAGATTGACGAGGAACTTGTCCACTACTGTGCGAATCGTTTCTGGCGCCAATGCACCAAACTGGATGATGCTGTCGAGCCTGTTGCGGAATTCGGGAGTGAACGATTTCTTGATGATCTCCATACCATCAGTCGTATGGTCTTGTTCGGTAAATCCGATCGAGGCGCGCGACATCTCCTGGGCACCAGCATTGGTGGTCATGATCAAAATGACATTTCTGAAATCGGCTTTGCGCCCATTGTTATCCGTTAGCGTACCGTGATCCATTACCTGCAATAACAAGTTGAAGACATCCGGGTGCGCCTTTTCGATCTCATCCAGCAATAACACGCAGTGCGGGTTCTTTGTGACCGCTTCGGTCATCAATCCACCCTGATCGAAACCGACGTAACCGGGAGGCGCGCCAATCAGTCGCGACACGGTATGGCGCTCCATGTACTCTGACATGTCAAAGCGCAACAGTTCGATGCCCATTATCTTCGCAAGCTGACGACTGACTTCTGTCTTGCCCACACCAGTCGGCCCAGCAAAAAGAAATGAACCAATCGGTTTATCACCTTCATTCAGCCCGGCTCGCGAAAGCTTGATCGCGGTCGCGAGTGTATCGATCGCCTCGTTCTGGCCAAACACAACCATCTTCAGGTTGGCCTCGAGCGACTTGAGCGCATCGATGTCGGAATTCGATACATGTTTTGGTGGAATCTTGGCGATCGCTGCGACCACCTTCTCCATGTCGGTCACCTGTATCAGCTTTTTGCGTTTGCTGACTGGTTGCAAGCGCTGATAGGCGCCCGCCTCGTCGATTACATCAATAGCTTTGTCTGGCATATAACGATCGTTGATATAACGACCGGCAAGCTCTGAGGCAGCCCTTAATGCCTTATCGCTGTAGCGCAGGTCATGGTGTTCTTCGAAGCGTGATTTAAGACCTTTGAGAATTTGATACGTCGTTTCGACATCGGGCTCGTCCACGTCGATTTTCTGAAAACGACGTGAGAGCGCACGATCTTTTTCAAAAATACCGCGGTACTCCTGATAAGTGGTCGAGCCAATGCAACGCAGATGACCTGAAGTCAACACAGGCTTCAATAGATTGGATGCATCCATCACACCGCCGGAAGCTGCACCGGCACCGATAATCGTGTGAATTTCGTCGATGAACAAAATCGCATGCTCATTCTTCTTGAGCTCAGCGAGCAGCGACTTAAACCGTTTTTCGAAATCGCCGCGATATTTTGTACCGGCCAGTAAAGCACCCAGATCCAGCGAATAGATCACGCTGTCTGCCAACACTTCTGGCACTTCGCCTTCAACAATCAGTTTGGCCAAACCTTCAGCAACCGCGGTTTTACCCACACCGGATTCGCCCACCAGCAAGGGATTATTCTTGCGTCGACGAGAGAGCACCTGCACAACGCGCGTAACTTCTTCGAGTCGGCCAATGAGCGGATCGATTCTTCCCTTCTCCGCTTCGGCATTCAAATTGGT
>JASBUV010000082.1 GCA_030147705.1 Gammaproteobacteria bacterium | reverse complement strand
GGAGGGAGGCCGAGGTTGTTATGAAAACCGATCAGCAGTTCCAGTTCCTCGCTGCTGAATGTGTCAGCCACGATACGCGTAATGCCTTCCTCGAATAACTCCCATCGATAAGTGCTCCGATAGCACTCGGCGATGCGCCGCTCAATAACTACCGGCAATCGATACTCTGTATTGCGACGAATAATCACGCCGTAGTTATAGATGATCTGTTGGGCCTGTTGTTGTGCTCGGCTCTCGAAACGATCACCTACCTGGGCCGCTCTGAGTAGCTGTTCGGCGGCTTGCAGCTTCTCCGGAGTTTCGGCATTGGCGAGGCTGCCAAGCCAGAAGCACAAGGCAGCCACAAGCAGCTGCCGGCAGACCACTCGCCGGGAAGATCCTGAACGGTTGCTGGAACAGGCAATTGAGTCGTGTGGCAGCATGTGCAATGACTCGCTCTCATTTGAAAACAGGAAAAGTCTACTCAAGCCACGTGATTTGCGACAGCAAAAGCTGAGATCAGGGCTTGCAAGCAGTCTGTGCCGAATCCCGTGAGCGGTTGCATGTCGATAATCATTGACTGTTTATCCAGACAATGACAACATGCTGGCAGTAGTTCTGCAATTTCACAGAACAGGTAGTTTCAGAATGCATTCTTCCAAACGGGTATTGTTTCTGGATCTTGTGCTGTCGATTTTCCGCCTCAATGGACAATTGATAGCCGAAGGCGACGCCATGACTGAGCAACTCGGTCTGACTCACGCGCGCTGGAAGGTCATCGGAGCAATTGCCTTGTCCAGTGCCGGACTCACCGTGCCCGGTATCGCCCGGGTACTCGGGCAATCACGTCAGGCCGTTCAGCGCATCACCGACGTCATGGTCGAAGACGGTTTGCTGGAATACACGGACAATCCCAAACATAAGCGCTCCGTTCTGGTCACGCTGACTGATCAGGGCAAGGATATCTACAACACCCTCCGCGAGGTTCAGGACCCCTGGGCGATCGAAGCAACAGACGATGTGCCAGTGGAAGAACTCGAAACGGCACTGCGTCTGATTCGTCGCTTGATCAAGCACTTCAACAAGTAGGTCAGATCCCATGACGGATTTTGCCACTCGCCTCCCTCGAGCCATGTATCGGGCTGATCAGGTGCGTCAGCTCGACGCCCTTGCGATCAA
Source organism: Gammaproteobacteria bacterium (assembly GCA_030147705.1). GTDB lineage: Bacteria > Pseudomonadota > Gammaproteobacteria > Pseudomonadales > Pseudohongiellaceae > UBA9145. The sequence continues at coordinate 11,106 of JASBUV010000082.1, read as the reverse complement.
TGAGTTTTCGATTCCGGGTTTCACGCTGATGCAACGCGCAGCGGGTGCCGCGCTCGAAGTGCTGCTGGAAACGTGGCCACAAGCCCGTTCGCTGATCGTGTTTGTCGGTGCTGGCAATAATGGCGGGGATGGCTACCTGCTCGCCGGTTTGGCAAAAGACCAGCAGCTCGCGGTGACACTCGTGGCATTACATCGGGAAGGTGCACTGCAAGGTGACGCAGAACTGGCTGCCCGATTTGCAGCAGAGCGCTCGGTCCCGATGATTTCCCTATCCGATTTGAATGACATCGAGCAGCAGAAGGGCGGGCAGACTGTATTGGTAGATGCCTTGTTGGGAACCGGTTTATCCCGAGAGGTGAGCGGGGAGTTTGCACAAGCGATTACATATCTCAACGAGTGTCCGGCACCGGTGCTGAGCCTGGATATTCCTTCCGGCCTGAATGCAGATACCGGTAATCCCCTGCCTGCGGCGGTGCGTGCGGATGTCACTGTGACTTTTATCGCACTCAAACAAGGCATGCTTACCGGGCAGGCGCGAAACTATGTCGGCACCATCCGCTATGCCTCATTGGACATCCCCGAGCAGGTTTTCCGGCATGAGTCGGCTCCGGCCGCGCCGGTACGACGCGCAGATATCAATGACACGCTTGCTTTACTGGGTCCCCGGCCGCAGGCCAACCATAAGGGCAGCCATGGCCACGCGGTCCTGATCGGCGGTGAGCTTGGATTTGGCGGAGCGATTATCATGGCGGCCGAGGCGTCAGCGCGCAGTGGTGCGGGGCTTACCACTGTGATCAGTCGTTCCGTGCACCGCGATGCCATGTTGGCGCGCTGCCCGGAAGTCATGTTTTACGGCACGGAAGACACAGAAGGGCCAGAAGACGACAGGATTGATGAGCTGTTGCAGCGCGCAACTGTCCTGACGATCGGTCCGGGGCTCGGCCGAAGTCAGTGGTCAAGAAGCTTGCTGCACAAAGCACTCGCTGTGCACCGGAGTCGATCGATACCCCTTGTTGTTGATGCGGACGCTTTGCATCTGCTTGCCGAGCGGCGCCTCGTCGATGCAATGCTCAAACGCGGCAATTGGCTGCTGACCCCTCATCCCGGAGAAGCTGCGCAGTTGCTTGGTGTCTCAGTCGCGGAAGTCCAGCAAGACAGGTTTGCCGCGATCAGGCGACTGGTGGCGACTTATGGCGGATGCTGCCTGTTGAAGGGTAGTGGCACTCTGCTACTGCAAGATCAGGAAGATTTGACGGATGCGCCGATAGCGCTGTGCTCCGAAGGCAATCCCGGCATGGGAAGCGGTGGCATGGGTGATGTCTTGTCGGGTATTCTCGCCGCGTTACTCGCTCAAGGCCTGTCACTTTCTGATGCGATGCTCTGCGCAGTCTGTATCCACGGGGAGGCAGCCGACCTAGAGGCCGAAGAATTTGGGCCACGCGGCATGCTGGCGACCGACTTGCTGCGGCGGGCTCGCCAATTACTGAATCCGCGTTACTAGAAACAGGTTTGATATGTCATCGATAGCAGTTCAACCCGACAGTGCAGGGCTCCTGCACTTCAGCTTGCCCGACGAGGAGGCAACAATCGCATTCGGGCGCGCACTCGCCAGAGCAATGTTCGTCGATGGCGGCGAAAACAGTCCCGACACCGATCCGCTGCCGAATGAGGGGCACGCTTGCGAAGGCGGGGTGATCTACCTCGAGGGCGATCTTGGAGCAGGCAAGACCACGCTAACCAGAGGCATCATGCGCGGTTTCGGTTATCAGGGAGCGGTGAAGAGCCCGACTTACACGCTTGTTGAGCCTTACGAATTTTCGCAGTGCCACATCTACCACTTTGATTTGTATCGTCTGGCCGATCCGGAGGAGGTGGAGTATCTTGGCACGGAAGACTATTTTGCCAATAATAATCTCTGTATTTTTGAATGGCCGGAACGCGGCGCAGAACACATTCCGGCAGCCGATATACTACTTTCTATCGAAACCGAGGGAACGGGGCGCCGGCTCGAGTGTCGAAGCCTGACTGATCACGGCGTACGCATCGCAGCGAGAATTGCCAAAAGATTGTCGTCCCCGGGCCGAAACCTATAGACAACGTGAACTATGTCAGTCGTTTATGACAATGTGCCTGTCTTCGAAAAGAATATCTGAACTGCTGTGTCTGGGCTTGTTGTCCGGACTGTTCTCTGTCGCGCTCGAAGCAGCCAGTGTCGAAGACGTCAGAATCTGGCGAGCACCTGATCACACCCGGCTGGTTTTTGATCTGGACAGCAGTGTCACCTACTCAATGTTCACACTCGCCGACCCCTATCGGGTCGTGCTCGACATCAATAATACGACGCTCAATAACGACTTTTCAGGTTTGGATCTCACTGGAAGCCCAATCGTCCGCATCCGCAGTGCGCCGCGCGATAACAACCAGATCCGTGTCGTGCTCGATCTGGCCAATCCGGTAAATCCATCCAGTTTTACTCTGGCTCCGAATCGCGAGTTCAGCGACCGCCTGGTGGTTGACCTCTATGATCTGGAGCCGCCGTCAGCCGCGCCGACCGAGCCTGCGCAGCCAGTCGTTGCGTCTTCTGAGCCACGCCGTGAGCCAACTGCACCCTCGGCCGGGCAGCGCGACATCGTCGTTGCGATCTCAGCTGGGCACGGGGGAGAAGACCCTGGCAGCATTGGCTACGATGGGCGTATCTATGAAAAAAACGTCACGCTGGCGATTTCGAAACAGCTGTTTGATGTGCTTGCCAACACGCCTGGCTACAAGCCAGTGATGATCCGCGAGAGTGACTATTACGTGCAGCTGACTGAACGGCCAGAAATAGCACGTCGCAATCGCGCCGACCTTTTTGTCGCGGTGCATGCAGACTGGTTCCGTAATGCGCAGGCTTATGGCGCGACAGTTTATGCGTTGTCTGGTGATCGAGCGGACAGAGAGAATTCCCGCCGTGTCGCCCAGAAAGAAAACTCCTCTGACCTGCTGGGTGGAGTCGACGGCGACATTACGCTGGGTACATTCGATGATGATGTGGCACTCACCCTCGTGTCCCTGCAAATGGCATGGAGCATGGAGCAGAGCCTGATTGCAGGAACACGCATATTGGAAGCGCTCGAAGGGGTAACCCGGGTTCGCCGCAACAAGGTACAGCAAGCATCTTTGCAAGTACTGAACTCGCCAGATATCCCTTCGATCCTCATCGAAACAGGTTACCTCACCAATCCGGCAGAAGCCGATCGACTCAACTCGCCCGGTTTTCAGCGCACCATGGCGGCGGCGATTGCCCGGGGCATCCAGGCCTACTTTTATGATGCCCCGCCAGCAGACTCACTGGTCGCCTGGCAAAAAGCCAATGGAGTCATTCCCGGATCCTACACAGTGAAGCGCGGCGACAGCCTGTCGGAAATTGCTGAACGATTTGGCACCAGTTCGCGTGAATTACGCCAGCTCAACAATTTGAGAAGCGATACCATCCAGGTCGGGCAACAGCTGACCCTGCCCGGTGGCGAGCCAATCCGTGCGTCCGAACACACGATTCGCCGGGGTGAAACGCTATCCGAGATAGCGGAGCTGTATCGGGTTAGCCTGTCCAGCCTGCGCCGGGAAAACAATATTCGAGGCGACCGCATTATGGTGGGGCAGATCCTCAAGATTCCCACTATCTGATGAATCCGGCCTCCAGCATTTCCCCTGGCAGTGTTGTCTTCGCATCCCGCGTTTCTCTCTACAGCCTACAGCTTGAATCAGGCATAAGGCTTGCGACTTGGGTCCTCCGGCATAGATGCTACAATGCCCGCTGAATTCGAACTGCACGCAACACGACCCCTCTCGACGAGCTTACATGCCCAGAATCAACAGACTCAGCCAACGACTTGCCAATCAGATTGCTGCGGGCGAAGTCGTCGAACGACCGGCCTCGGTCATCAAGGAAGTATTGGAGAACAGCCTCGACGCAGGGGCAACGCGACTCGATATCGATGTTGAGCAGGGCGGCATCAAGCTGATGCGAGTACGCGACAATGGCGGCGGAATTTATCGCGACGATTTGGCGCTGGCCCTCAGTCGCCATGCCACGAGCAAGATTGCTGATCTGGATGATTTGGAAAACATTGCCAGTCTGGGTTTTCGTGGCGAGGCTTTGGCCAGTATCAGTTCGGTATCGCGGCTCAGCCTGCTTTCAAAATCCGTGGACGAGGACGATTCCGCAGGCTGGAAGGTGGAGACCGAAGGGCAGGGCATGGAGGCGCGTGTTGAGCCTGTTGCTCACCCTCAGGGCACCACAGTCGAAGTGCGCGATCTGTTTTTCAATACGCCGGCGCGCAAGAAATTTCTGAAGACTGAAAAAACCGAGTTCTCCCGCATCGAAGAAGTCGTCAAGCGCATGGCGCTGAGTCGCTTTGACGTGCAATTCACTCTGCAGCATAACCAGCGCGTTATTCATCAGCTTCGTGCGGCGGCATCAGAGGTGGAAATACAGCGTCGTGTGAGTCTGGTGTGCGGCCCGGCATTCGTGGAGAACTCTGTTTATGTGGATGTGGAAGGTGCCGGCCTGCGGCTATGGGGTTGGGTGAGCCTGCCGACGTTTTCCCGCAGTCAGGCGGATCTGCAATATTTTTATGTAAACGGCCGGATCATACGCGACAAGCTGGTGACGCACGCCGTGAAACAGGCTTACCGTGACGTGCTCTTTCATGGCCGACATCCCGCCTATGTGCTTTATCTGGAACTGGCGCCCTCTGCGGTAGATGTCAATGTGCATCCAACCAAGCATGAAGTCAGGTTCCGCGATTCCAGGCTGGTCCACGATTTCCTGTTCAGTTCACTGCACAAGGCATTGGCTGATGTTCGACCCGCGGCCCAGATGGCGGGGCAGCAAGCGGTGGCTGAGTCCAGTGCTTACGGCGCCGGGTTCGGCACTGGCAACGGCGCATCTTCCGGGTTTGGCGAATTGGCATCCCCGGCTGGCAACGCATCGAATCTGCAGGGCTCACCGGTTAGTCAGGGCTCACTAGGGCTGGCGCGGCAAGGCGGTGAAAGTAGCGGATTCAATTACATGCCGCGCTCCGGCTCGCTTCAGCCAGGCCGCAACGAAGTACAGGACCACTTGGCAGGTCTGGCGGCGCTGAATGCCGACGATGCTGAAATCCCACCATTGGGTTACGCGATCGCACAACTGCATGGCATCTATATTCTTGCCCAGAACAAGGAGGGTTTGATTATTGTCGACATGCATGCGGCTCACGAGCGCATTACCTATGAAAGAATGAAGATTGCCTGCGCCAATGAAGAGTTGAAAATGCAGCCGTTGTTGGTGCCCTTGTCTATTGCTGTCAGTCAGAGTGAGGCAGATTGTACTGAGGAGCAAAGTGCCATGTTGCTCTCTTTAGGGCTCGAGATTGAGCGTGTCGCGGAAGAATCGATAGTTGTTCGTCAGGTGCCCTCGCTCCTGAAAGATTCCAATGTCGAACAACTCGTGCGCGATGTGTTGTCCGACATACTGGAATACGGCAGCAGCGACCGCATACTCGCTCACCAGAACGAGTTGCTCTCCACGATGGCTTGCCATGGTTCAGTACGAGCGAACCGGCATCTCACCATTCCGGAGATGAATGCCTTGTTGCGTGACATGGAAGCAACAGAACGCAGTGGTCAGTGCAACCACGGCCGCCCGACCTGGGTGTATCAGAGTCTCAGCGAATTGGACAAGCTGTTTCTCCGGGGCCAGTAGACGGTTCCTCTCACGCCGTGACCGCCGACTCTCAAAAACCCGATGTCATTTGTTTAATGGGGCCGACTGCCTCCGGCAAAACCGCGCTTGCCTTTGAGCTGGCCGATCGCCATGACTTCCAGCTGGTCAATGTTGATTCCGCACAAATCTATCGTGGCATGGACATTGGTACTGGCAAACCGGATGCGCAGACGCTGCAACGCTATCCTCATGAGTTGATGGACATTCTCGATCCGGCTGAGGCGTACTCGGCGTCCGATTTCCGGGCCGACTCGTTGCGCGTAATCGAGGAAGCTTTCGAGAAAGGGAGAGTGCCATTGCTGGTCGGTGGGACCATGCTGTATTTCAAAGCGCTGCGTGATGGTTTGGCTGCAATGCCAAGTGCGGATTCGGATACCAGGCGGCGCATCGAAGAGAAAGCCGAAGCGGAAGGCTGGCCAGCTGTACACGCCTGGCTGGGTGAAGTTGACCCCGAATCTGCAGCGCGAATACATCCGAATGATCCACAACGCCTGCAACGAGCGTTAGAGGTGTATCTGGTCTCAGGGCGTACGATGAGCGAGTTTCACCGTGCTGAGCAGGCGCGCAACGCATTTAATGACAATACTTTGCCATTTAATCTGAGGTTTCTCGCCATAATCCCTGAGGACCGTGGCCTATTGCATGAGAGAATAGCTCAACGCTTCAGGCAAATGCTGGCTGACGGGCTGGTGGACGAAGTGAGTCGGTTGCACGGAAGAGGCGATCTGTCGCTTGACCTTCCATCAATGAAATCAGTAGGTTATCGCCAGGTGTGGCAATACCTGGACGGTCAAATGGACTATGACCAGATGGTGGAAAAGAGTATCATTGCCACCCGACAGCTCGCCAAGCGCCAACTGACCTGGTTGCGCAGTTGGGAAAATCTGACCAGCCTGACTGGTTCGCCTGCACAATCTGCGGCATATGTCTTGAAATACGTGGACTCCACCGCAATATAGAACTTAAATTGTCAGACTGTAGTCATAGTACTCAGTAGTAATCGTAGTCAAAAAGTAGTCATTCAAAATTTAAAGTTGAATCCGCAATTATCTCGGGGCGCCGGGTTCTTCAGTTTGTCTGAAGACTGAAAGCAAGGAGAAAAATAATGTCCAAGGGACATACGCTACAAGATCCATTCCTGAATGTGCTCCGCAAAGAGCGAATTCCGGTGTCTATCTACTTGGTCAGTGGCATTAAGCTGCAAGGTCAGATCGAATCATTCGATCAGTTCGTGATTCTGCTGAAGAACGCGGTGAGCCAAATGGTTTATAAGCATGCCATCTCTACGGTGGTACCAGCACGCATGGTCAAGATACCCATGGCTGGTCACGGTGATGGTAGCGATGATGGTGGCGAGCCAGGAAATTCCTGATCCGTCATCACGAGGTAACTGATTGTTTTTTGAGAGACCAGATTCAGGCGAATTATCCATACTTGTCCACATCGACCTCACAGCCGAGGTTGAGCAAGAGGATCCTGCTGAATTCGAAGAACTGGCTCTCTCTGCTGGCGCAGTGCCGGTTGAGTACATCACCGGCACTCGCAGGCAACCTTCACCGAGCCATTTCGTCGGCTCAGGCAAGCTTGAAGAAATTGCTGAAGCGGTGCGCGCACATCGCGCCGAATTGGTGCTTTTTAACCACAGCCTTTCCCCCAGTCAGGAACGTAATCTGGAGAGTTATCTCAAGTGCCGTGTGCTCGATCGCACGGGACTGATTCTGGATATCTTCGCCCAGCGCGCCCGCAGTCATGAAGGCAAGCTGCAAGTCGAGTTGGCACAACTGAAACACTTGAGTACCCGATTAAAGCGGGGCTGGACGCATCTAGACCGGCAGAAAGGGGGCATCGGTATGCGTGGTGCGGGCGAGACCCAGCTCGAGCTCGACCAGCGGATGATTGGGCAGCGCATCAAGGCGATTCACAAGAGTCTGGATAAAGTACGTGCACAGCGCCAACAAGGTCGTCGTTCGCGAGAACGCGCCGAGGTAGACACTGTGTCTCTGGTTGGTTACACCAACGCGGGCAAGTCGACACTGTTCAACCAACTGACCCAGGCAAATATCTATGCAGCGGACCAGCTGTTTGCCACACTGGACTCAACTCTGCGACGCATTGCATTACCGAATTTTGGTGCAGCGGTCATTGCTGACACCGTTGGCTTTATCAGCCACTTGCCCCATGGTCTCGTGGAAGCGTTTCGGGCCACCCTGGAAGAGTCATCGAGCGCGAGCTTACTGCTGCATGTGGTGGATGCCGCCAATGCGGACTATGCTGACTATATGGGCAAGGTTGACGAAGTCCTGCTCGAGATAAGTGCCGACTCGGTGCCGCAGTTGCAGGTGTTCAACAAGATAGACCTCATGGACCTGGAGCCGCGACTGCAACGTGATTCCAGCGGTAAACCAACACGCGTGTTTGTGTCCGCAAAAACTGGCGCGGGCATGGATTTATTGCTCACTGCGGTGAGCGAATTGTTGGCAGATGGTATCGTACAGGAAACGGTTGTTATCCAGCCCGCACAGGCGAGGCTGCGTAGCCAATTCTATGAACGTGGTTATATCGAGCAGGAAGACGTCGACACCGAAACCGGGAACTACCATCTGCAGCTCAAACTGCCTCGCACCGAATTGGAGCGTTTGCGCAAGAACGGGATTCACGTTCTGCCCCGTCAAAAGCCTCAGCCTCTTCCGGAACTTCCGGTAGTTGATGAGGGCACCGACATGACAATCGATAGGCAATCGGCCTGACGGATCGGCGATCAGGCCCCGAAATTGCTGTGAAAATACTGATTATTCGCTAAAATCGCCCTTCCGAATTTTTAGGAAGGCTCTGGAGAGACCAATGGCTTGGAATGAACCTGGAAACAACGGTAAAGATCACGACCCGTGGGGTGGTGGTAACCGCGGCGGTGGTGACCAGGGCCCGCCAGACATTGACGAGGTTATTCGCAACCTGACGAAGAAATTTAATAGCCTGTTTGGCGGCGGTTCCGGTGGGAGCGGCAGTGCTGGCGGAAGTGGTTCCTCCAGTGGCGGCTTATCGGGTGGCTTGCTGGCAAGTCTGGTTGTACTCGCAGTTGCCGCCTGGGCGTTTCTCGGTTTCTATATCGTCGATGAATCTGAGCGCGGTGTTGTGCTGCGTTTCGGTCGTGTCCTTGACGAAGTCGTTACCCCGGGATTGCACTGGAATCCTCCGCTGATCGACGAAGTCAGCATCGTCAACATCTCTCGCCTGAATGCGAAGACCTATGAAAATGGTTCGATGCTGACAACCGACGAGAACATCATCGATATTGCTGTGACAGTGCAATACATTATTGAAGATCCAAAAAACTACGTAATTGCAGTACAGGATCCAGAGCGTAGTCTTGATAACGCGGCAGAGTCAGCAATTCGCCACGAAGTCGGAAGCAACTTCATGGATCAAATTCTGACAACAGGGCGTGCGGCCATGGCTGCGGCTGTCGAAGACCGCCTGCAGAATTATATGGATGCCTACCAGACAGGCATTCGCATTTCACAAGTGAACGTAGTTGATGCACAACCACCAGCTGCTGTTCAGCCAGCCTTTGACGATGTGATTCGAGCACGTGAGGATGAGCAGCGTGCGCAGAATCAGGCGCAACAATATGCGAATCGCGTGATACCGGAAGCGCGCGGTGAAGCACAGCGTCAGATAGAGCAAGCAAATGCCTATAAGGAAGAAGTAATTGCCAAGGCGGAAGGTGATGCTTCGCGATTTGATCAGCTTCTGCTCGAATACTCCAAAGCGCCAGCAGTTACTCGTGAACGTCTGTATATCGATGCGCTGCAGGAAGTCATGACTGCGAGTAGTAAAATCATGGTTGATGTAGAGGGTGGCAACAACATGTTGTACCTGCCGCTGGATCGTCTCATGCAGCAAGGTGCGACCAACTTGCCGATGACACCAAACTCCACGCAAGAGCTGCGCGACCTCGCTAATCAATTGTCGCCGTATTTGTCGATTCCGAACAATAACTCAACCGTGAACAGCTCACGATTGAATCCCAACAGCAGAGGAGGACGACCATGAAAAATTTCTTCACAGTAGGATTTGTCGCCCTTGCCGTATTGATCCTGTCGAACTCACTGTATGTTATCAAGGAAACAGAGCGGGGCGTCATGCTGCAGCTTGGTGAGATCGTTAATCCCGATATCCCGCCAGGCCTGCATTTCAAGATCCCGTTGGTCAATACCGTACGGGTGTTTGATGCCCGAATCCAGACACTCGATTCACTGCCAAGACCATTCCTGACACTGGAACAGAAAGCGCTGGAAGTTGACTCCTATGCGAAGTGGCGCATCATGGATGTTGGCCAGTTCTATGTTTCCACTCAGGGTGACACGAACCGCGCGGCTGGATTGTTGGCCGAGCGTATCAACGATGGTCTGCGCGATCAGATCGGCGCCCGAAATTTGCAGGAAGTTGTGGCCGGCGAGCGTGATCAGCTGATGGTCGATCTTACTGCTGAACTCAATGAGACTACTGCTGCCGATCTGGGTATCGAAGTGATCGATGTTCGCGTCAAGCGAATCGATCTGCCCGATGATGTTCGTTCCTCCGTGTACGAGAGAATGAGCACAGAGCGTAATCGCGAGGCACAGGAACTGCGCTCACGCGGTGAAGAACTGGCTATCGGGATTCGCGCGGATGCTGATCGTCAAGCAATTATTTTCGAAGCTGAAGCGTACCGAGATGCAGAGCGCATCCGCGGTGAAGGTGATGCAACGGCAACAGCGATCTATGCCGAGGCCTATGAGAAAGACCCGGAATTCTTTGCCTTTACCCGTAGCTTGAATGCTTATCGTCAGACCTTCAGTTCGAAGGCCGATTTCCTGCTGCTGGATCCGGAGAGTGATTACTTCAGGTATCTCAAGAACGGAGCCGGAATACAGTAGTCAGCTAATCTGACTTTAAACGCAGGGATACTTATCAACAAAAAAACTAACCGACCTGATTCGCTGACCTGAGCGAGTCAGGTTGGTCTGTTTTGGGCGTGTCATTTGGATGGAGCTGCTTCCGGCATTAGAATTCGCATCATGTGGCACGAACTCGCAATAGCATTTAGTTTGATGCTTGTTATCGAAGGCATTTTGCCTTTTATAGCGCCAGGACGCTGGCGCCGCATGCTGATGATGTTGGATCAGATTGATGATGCCACCATGCGTTGGATAGGCCTTGCCAGCATGCTTACTGGAACAGTATTGCTCCTGATAATCAATTAACTACCAGTTCAATTACTAGATAGAAAGACAATCATGACCACTGCAAAGCGCTGGCTTTTGCCTGACGGCGTCGAAGAAATATTGCCCGCAGAAGCCTACAGACTGGAATAC
>JASBUV010000063.1 GCA_030147705.1 Gammaproteobacteria bacterium | reverse complement strand
CCCAAGCCTGGCGCCTGGATGGAGACATTCAAGCAGTTCATGGCATTTCCGCTCTATGCGTCAGCACTCTTCTTCCTCTGGGTGTTGGGTAATCAGGTCGGTGTTATGGGAATGTCTATGGTGCTTGGAGTGTGCGTGCTGATGGCGTTTGCCGCCTGGCTTTTCCAGGGCAGATTGACCAGAGGTACCACTTATCGTTCGTTTAGTGCGGTGACCGTAGCGGCTGTGTTCGCTCTGGCTATTTATCTTACCCAGACTCCTTTTATGCAAACCCAGGCAAGGCCCTCGGTTGCCAGCAATGGTGATGCTGAGAACAGCACAAGTGAGTTCGAGCCATTTTCAAGTGCCCGTGTCGGTGAGTTGCGTGCGGCAGGCAGACCGGTGTTCGTAAACATGACTGCGGACTGGTGTATTACCTGTCTGGCAAATGAACAAACCACGCTCAGTACTGAGCGGGTGAAAGAGGCTATGGCGGCCAACGACATCACTTACATGAAAGGGGATTGGACAAACGAAGATCCTGAGATTTCTGCGGTGCTGGAGCAGTTCAATCGGCCTTCAGTGCCACTCTACGTACTCTATCCTGGTGACCTGAATGCAGAGCCTGTTATCCTGCCGCAAATTCTCACGCCAGGCATAGTCGCCGACGCATTCAATAATCTGTAGCGGATTGCTGCAAGCAATGGCTAGGGAGGGCATCGAGCAGTGAGCAAATCAGTACCGGGATACCTCTACCAGCTTGGCCGACTTGTGTCGGCTTGTCTGCTGCTTGCTGTCCTGCAGTCGGCGGTCGCGCAGGTTCCTGATTTCAGTTATACGCAGCAGCGGGCCACTCAGCTCGATCGATTGCAGAGTCTGTTAATCAGCTACCAAGGCGAGTTGGTGTTCGAAGAATACTACAACGGCACTGACCCTAACCGACCGGCCAATATGAAGTCCGCTTCCAAGAGCGTGATCTCTGCGCTGGTGGGGCTGGCTATCCAGCAAGGCTATATCGATTCCGTTGACGTGCCAATTGCCTCTTTCTTCCCGGAGTATTTTTCCAGCATCGAAGACCGAGCCAAACAGACGATCACTATCAAGAATTTGCTTACCATGCAGTCTGGTCTGGAGACGACCAGCAATCGCAATTATGGTCGCTGGGTATTGAGTGAAGACTGGATTGAGTTTGCACTTAATCAACCGCTCATAGCCGATCCGGGAACGCGTATGCTGTACAGCACGGGTAGCACCCACCTCTTATCGGCTATCCTCACACGCGCCACAGGCATGGATACCAAAACCTTTGCGCAAGAGGCGCTCACTTCGCCACTTGGTTACTCCATGTCTTACTGGTCACAGGATCCGCAGGGTATTTATTTTGGTGGCAATGATATGGAGATGACGCCGCGACAGATGCTGCGCTTTGGTGAGCTTTACCTCAACGATGGGCAGTACAACGGCGAGCAGGTACTGGCGCCAGAATGGGTGAGAGTCTCTCATCAGGCACACGCAACTTCCCCGAGAGGGCAGGGCAGATTTTACGGTTACGGCTGGTGGTTGCGTGATCTGGCGGGCATGCTGGTGCCAGTTGCTTGGGGCTACGGCGGTCAACTTATCTTTGTTGTGAAGGAATTGGATTTGGTGGTGGTGGCTACTTCTGACAGCGAGCCTGGCCCGCAACGACGCGGCCATCTGGGCCGCCTTTATGACCTGGTCGAGGAGACGATTCTCTCACCAATGGCCCAAGCACAGGGGCAGCGGCAGGGGCAAGCTTCCCTCTAGATTCCCTTTAAATTCCGCCCAGATAGTATTCGATTTTCAGCCTGTTGATTTCGATTACGTCATGATTCTCGAGCTTTACAGCTCGCGGTCCGATTGCCTCGCCATTTACCAGTGGTTGCCTGCCATCTGCTGCAGTGTTCAGACAGACAATGAAATGCCCATCTGGTCGCTTGTTGATCTGTACGATTTCCGCTCCTGACTTTCCGAGTTTCACGGACGTTTTCTTTAACGGCAGCTCTCTACCAGCACCGCCGCCATTCAGAATCTGCAACTTGGCGTTATCAAGCGCTTGAATGTTTTTCTGGTCAGGCTCGAATTCAACGACGTGCGGATCAATGTCGGTTTTTGATGCGGCGCGTGTGACAGGAGTATCCGGGCGGCGAATCAGGACAGTTTTTTCGCCCTCATCCGAGGCGGCAGCCGATTCATTAATATATCGTAATTCGTGCTTGCCAATCGTAATAACATCGCCATTGCGCAATGGGTGTTTTGTTATCGGGCTGCCGTTGACGTAAGTGCCGTTGGTGCTGTTCAGGTCTTCGAGGAATGAGTCTTCAAAAATGGTCAGCAGTTTCGCGTGGTGACCACTTACAGCGAGGTTTTCGATATGGATATCGTTGTCTTCCTTGCGGCCGATAGTCATTACTTCCTTATCGAGAATGAACTCACCGAGCTTGCTGGAATTGAAGCTAAACTCTAATTTGCCCGGCATTTTCAATTCTCCACGAGTGCCTCGTCTTCGGCTATTTCTGCGACCTGGACCAGTATCACAGAGATATTGTCCTTGCCGCCGTTCCTGTTGGACTGATCGACCAGTCGTTGGGCGATCTGCTCCAGTTTTTCCTGTTCCAGACGTTCCCGCAAAATTTCTTCGATGCGCCAATCCGCTACCATATCGGAGAGACCGTCAGAACAGAGCAATAGCAAATCGCCGGTCCTGAGAGAATGCTCGACGGTATCGATTTCGACTTCCGCCTTGGTGCCCAATGCCCTGGTAACGATGTGGCTGACGTTCGCGGTTCGGGCTTCTTCTTCAGTATAAAAGCCCCGGTCAATCAGGTCCTGAACCAGCGAATGATCACGGGTCAGCCGCGAAAGCTGCTGGTCCCGGTACAAGTAGAGTCGCGAATCGCCTACGTGCCCTGCATAGAGCCTCGAACCATGGATGATTGCCGCCACCAGTGTGGTGCCCATCCCCTTATGCTTTTCCAGCGCCTCGGCTGCCTGAAAAATCATACTGTTGCTGTGAGAAATTGTATTGGAGACGAAATGCAATAACTGCGAACTGGTTATCGCTCCTGCATTTTCGCTGGAGGCGATGTTTTTCAGTTTTTCAACAACGGATTCTACGGCCATGTGTGCCGCGATCTCGCCTGATTGATGACCGCCCATGCCATCGGCCAGCACTGCGATACCAAGCTCTTGGCAGTAGCCAATATGATCTTCATTGTGCTGGCGACGAACGCCAGTATCAGTGCACCCGGCGATTCTCAATTTGGTCGAGCCCTCTGACATTATTGTTCCCTATCAATCCCTCGATTCTGTTGACCACAGAGTTGTAAAGCTGGGGCATTGAATGATTAATTTTTTCCTGCCCATCGAATAAAAACAGATACTGTGCAAAAACAAATACCAGCACCGCAAAAAGCAAGTTTACGCGACCGGGCCTGCGTTGCGAAATTTCTACCGGAAGCGCGTCGTCGGCGTGTGGAGTAAGCTTGACCCGGTCATCGTTTCTGCGGCGGCCGGGCTCACGATTTTTATCACGATGCGGTAGTTCAGTAAATGACTTGTTGTGCTTGCGCTCCTGGTGAGAGCGCAACACTTCGATGGTTCGCTGCAGGCTCTGGCTGTCCCTGTTCTCGGGTATGGTGGAAAGCATCATCGTGATGTGTTCCCTGATATCTTCCGGCAGTCTCGAGAAGCCCTTGCGCACCTGGAATCCAGTCTCATCACTGCGTCTTGGCAAGCAGCCGGTGAACAGCTGATAGAGAATTACGCCGACCGCGTAGATGTCCGCAGCTTGCGATTTCTGCTCGCCTTCCAGTGCATAGAAGTGAGCGAGAGCGACATCACTGGTATCCTCTTCGAGCGCGAAGTCAGTAACCTTCAGGTCCCCTTCGTTGGTAAACAGCACATTTGTCGGGCGCAGGTGTCCGTGAACAACACGGTTGTTATGGGCGAACACCATCGCCTCGCAGAGTTGCAAGGCGATCTTGAGGGTTTGCTGCCAGTTCAGCTGAAACGCGAGTTTGTCCTGCAGAGTACCTCCGCTCATGTATTCCTGGATCAGCATGAAGAAGCTGTCGTTTTTCACCGTGCCGAAGGTCTTGACGATGTTCGGGTGATCGAGGGCTGCCAGCAGATTGGTTGCTTCGAAGCCGCTACTGGTAGAGAGTTTTTTCTTGATGACAAGCAGGGTGCCTTTCTCTTTTTGCTGATAAAGAAATACGCCTCCGTATTTATCCTCGCGCAAGACATCTAGTAACAGGAAGCGCGATTTGAAGCGAGTGACACCTTGCTCGACTCTCGACTTGATCGCTGTATTCAAGTGTACGCCCTGTGCCGCTGCCAGCAGTTCGTTCTTGAGCTGTTCGGCTGAAGCGGGTCGAAGTTGCGGGTCGGCGTTGAGGCAGCTCATAATCAGCTTGCTGATTTCCGGGCTCAGTTCCGGATTGAGAGTATGAGGCTCCGGGAACACGCCGCTTGGCATCTTCAGTGTAAACAGGTGGTACATCACCACGCCCACCGAATACAGATCACTTCGCGCTGTCACATTGTCTGCCGATTCTTTCTGTTCAGGCGACATGTAACTGTAGGTGCCCATTACTGTGCCCGAGCTGGTGCGTTCTTCAGCAAAGTTCTGATCGTCGTAGAACTGAGCGATACCAAAGTCGAGCACTTTGACGTTTCCCTCATCGTCAATCAGGATGTTTTCAGGTTTTATATCGCGGTGGATAACGTTGTTCTTGTGTGCGTAGGAGAGGGCTTTAAGGAGCTGTATTACGATGTCCAGCTTGTCATGGTAATCAAGAAGATTGGCTTTGCTCGCGGTGCCCAGATCGGTGCCTTCAATGTATTCCATAACAAAGTAGGGCATGTCATCGGAAGTGATTCCCCGATCGATAACATGTATCACATTGGCATGATTAAGGCGGGCGACGATGTAGGACTCGCGCTCGAACCTGTGCCGGGCTTCGTCGTCACCGCTCAGATCATTGATCAACAACTTGATCGCCACCGGTCGTTGCAGTGAATCCTGAATGCCGCGGTAAACATGCGCCATTCCTCCCTCGCCGATTTTGATCAGGTTTGAATACCCTTCCAGTTCGATCATTCCCGTAAACCTTTGCCCTAGCACGTGTCATCGGGCTGTTGAGGCCAGCCCACGGGATAGACTAAGGGAGGGTGAAGAGTGGATAATGTGATATTCTTCGCAAATGTCCATAAGGACACAGAAAATCAGCAATTCGTGCACAAAAGCGCGAACCGGTTGGCAAATTTCAAACTATGAAGATTCTCAATTTTACGGCATCTGCACTCTTTGTAGTTCTTGTTTTCTACTTGTTGATCGTAGGCGAGGCCCTGTTACTTCCCCTGGTGATTGCCATAGCTCTGTGGTATCTCATCAATACTCTGGCCAACGCGTTTTCACAGATTGAAATTGCCGATTTTCGGTTTCCCATGCCGATTTGTCTCATCGCGTCTGTGCTCACTTTTTTGTTTCTGATCTGGGCCCTCATTAATTTTCTGAGTGGGCGAGTCGAGTCTGTACTCGAGGTTGCACCTGAGTATCAAACCAATCTGATCAATCGGTTAGAAAACCTGCCGTTCATTGATGCCGCCAGTTTCGAAAACATGAATTTCATGCAACTGGTTACAGACTGGATCGATATTCCAAGTTATGCCACTTCGGTTGCAGCATCTTTTGCTGGCGTGTTGGCCAATGGCGGATTGATCATAATTTATATTGGCTTTCTGTTTCTTGAGCAGAAACACTTCGATTCAAAGCTGGAAGCACTGGTTGCCAAGAGCAAGATTGATGATGCTCGCGAAATCATTGAACGCATTCGCAACGATATCCAGAAATATATCGGCATCAAGATGTTCACAAGTGTGCTTACTGGCACCCTCAGTTATATTTTCATGCGCATACTGGATGTCGATTTTGCGGGCGTTTGGGGGCTACTGATTTTCTTGCTGAATTTCATTCCAACCGTTGGCTCTATTGTGGCGACCATCTTTCCTGCAATGATTGCTCTGGCTCAATCAGATGGATACACGTTGTTTTTGTTGGTGTTGCTGGGTATCGGTGCGATTCAAATCGGTATTGGCAACGTACTGGAGCCGCGCCTGATGGGTTCACGATTTAACTTGAGCCCGCTCGTGATCCTCCTCAATCTTGCACTGTGGGGCTACATCTGGGGCGTGCCAGGCATGTTTCTCTGTGTTCCGTTCCTGATCATCATAGCCATCGTGCTCAGTTATTTTCCCCAAACCCGACCTATTGCGATCTTCCTGTCCAGTGATGGCAAACTGGTCGTGCCGAAGCAGCAGGCGTTCGGTAACTTCAATCTCGCCCAGGGCGCAGGATTGCTGGAATCCCGCTCAGATCCAGACACATCTCCTTCCAGGGCGGATGCAGCAGAAAAGTAGCCTCGATTGGCATCGAAAGGTCTGCAATCTGTAGTCATTGCGCGCTATAATCCTGTGCTTTTTTGAATTCGCCTCCCCCGATACGAGATGGCTCTCTGTCGGGGAATCAGACTGGAAGACCCAGGAAGGACTCAACGCCATGAAATCCATGACCAGTGCCGAGATTCGTCAGAAGTTCCTCGACTTTTTTGCTGCCCGCGGCCATGAAGTCGTGCCCAGCAGCCCACTGGTCCCAGGCAATGATCCCACGCTCTTGTTCACCAACGCTGGCATGGTGCAGTTCAAGGATGTGTTTCTGGGTTCGGAGAAACGTGCCAGCAATCGTGCTACCAGTTCCCAGCGCTGTGTACGAGCCGGGGGCAAACATAACGATCTGGAGAATGTGGGCTATACCGCAAGACATCACACCTTCTTCGAAATGCTCGGCAATTTTTCATTTGGTGACTATTTCAAGCGCGAGGCCATCCAGTTTGCCTGGGAGTTACTCACCAAGGAGTTCGGGCTTCCGGAGGAGAAACTCTGGGTTACTGTATTTCAGGACGACGACGAGGCTGCCGCGATTTGGCTCGATGAGATGAAGATCAACCCGGAGCGCTTCTCTCGTATGGGCGAAAAAGACAATTTCTGGGCGATGGGTGATACCGGACCCTGTGGCCCTTGTTCCGAGATTTTTTATGATCACGGCGAAGATGTGCCAGGTGGGCCACCGGGCTCTCCTGACGAAGACGGTGATCGCTATATTGAAATCTGGAATCTCGTTTTCATGCAGTATGACCGTGCTGCCGATGGGACCCTCACACCATTGCCCAAGCCTTCAGTAGATACCGGCGCCGGTCTCGAACGACTGGCTGCCGTGCTACAGAATGTGCACAGCAATTATGAAATCGATTTGTTTCAGGAACTCCTGCAAGACGTGGCCAAGGTCACCGGTCAAGCCGATACGACCAACACCTCACTACGCGTTATTGCCGATCATATTCGCTCCTGCGCCTTTCTGATCGTCGACGGAGTTGCACCCTCCAATGAGGGGCGGGGTTATGTGTTGCGACGCATTGTTCGACGCGCAGTTCGACACGGCTATCAGCTGGGCGTGTCAGATATCTTTTTTTACAAGCTCGTTGCGTCTCTGGCTCGCGTCATGGGTGAGGCCTATCCCGAGCTGGTTTCCAAACAAGGCTATGTCGAGAAGGTGCTGCAAGAAGAAGAGAAGCAGTTCGCCAGAACACTCGACAACGGTATGGCTATCCTGAACAAGGCTATCGCAGAGCTGGATGGCGACACGATTCCCGGAGCGACAGTCTTCAAGCTCTATGACACGTATGGTTTCCCGGTCGACCTGACTGCCGATGTGGCGCGCGAGCACAACCTGACTCTGGACATGCAAGGCTTCGAAAAGGCCATGGCTGTGCAGAAAGATCAGGCTCGTGCAGCAAGTCAGTTTGGTGCGGTCGAAAAACTCGACCTCGGTGTCGATGCAGACACCGATTTCATCGGCTACGATAACTTGAACGCTTCTGGGAAGATTCTGGAAATCTTCTCGATTGACAATCAGCCGCTCGAGCAGGTGCCAGCTGACGGGGAAGCTCTACTCGTACTGGACAGCACGCCTTTTTATGGTGAATCCGGCGGACAGATTGGCGATCAGGGCGTGCTCCGAAACGAAGGCGCAGAATTCTTTGTTACCGACACCCAGAAGCAGGGTGGCGTGGTTATTCATCGTGGCACGCTCCGTTCAGGCGTTCTCAAGAAAGGCGACACAGTAGCAGCAGAAGTTCAGGCTGATTCGCGTCGCGCGATAACACTGAATCATTCGGCGACGCATTTGCTGCACGCAGCCTTGCGCAAGATTCTCGGTGAGCATGTTAGTCAAAAGGGTTCATTGGTTGCGGCCGACAGGTTGCGCTTTGATTTCTCTCATACCTCAGCGGTCAGTGCTGCCGAATTGCAGGCGATCGAGGATATGGTGAATGCGGAGATTCTTGCCAACACTGAAGTCAGCAAGAATGTGATGCCTATCGCTGAGGCGAAGAAGATGGGAGCAGTCGCTCTGTTCGGAGAAAAGTACGGCGACGACGTGCGTGTTGTCTCCATGGGCGGAGACTACTCGGTCGAGTTCTGTGGCGGCTGCCACGTCAATCGGACCGGGGATATCGGCTTGTTCAAGATTACGGCAGAGGGCGGTATCTCTGCCGGTGTTCGTCGCATAGAAGCGGTAACCGGGCAAGGTGCGCTGGCGCTTGTCAGGCGAGAAGAACAGGCCCTGAAGCGTGTCGCTGAAATCGTCAAAGCATCTGCAGAGGATGTCGCAGAGAAAGTGCAGCAACTCGCAAGCAGCAACAAGGCGCTTGAAAAAGAACTGCAGCAATTGAAAATGAAACTGGCATCCAGCGCGGGTACAGATCTTTCTGCGCAAGCCGAGGATATTGGGCCTGCCAAGTTACTGGTTGCACGTGTCGATGGGCTTAATCCCAAAGCATTGCGTGATACAGTAGACCAGCTCAAGAACAAACTTGGCTCTGCGATCGTGTTGCTGGCGAGCGTTGAGAACGAGAAAATCAGCCTGGTAGCAGGCGTGAGTAAAGACCTGACCGGGCAAGTCAAAGCCGGTGAACTGGTCAATCAGGTCGCCGAACAAGTCGGCGGTAAAGGTGGTGGCCGTCCCGATATGGCCATGGCTGGTGGTAGCGATGTCAATGCCCTGGGTCGTGCGCTGGACAGCGTTAAACCCTGGGTGCAAGGGCAATTGTAAAACGGATTTAGTATGGCCTTAATAGTTCAAAAATATGGCGGTACTTCAGTTGGCTCGGTTGAGCGAATCGAAGCAGTCGCAGAAAAAATCATTAAATTTCGTGAACAGGGCGATGACATCGTTGTTGTAGTTTCAGCAATGAGCGGTGAAACCAATCGCCTGACCGCGCTTGCGCAAGAGATCATGGAGTCTCCGACACCTCGCGAAATGGATGTGCTGTTGTCTACCGGAGAGCAGGTAACGATTGCGTTACTGTGTATGGCACTTGAAAAGCGCGGTTATGGCGCACGCTCATTTACAGGTGGGCAGGTTCGTATTCTCACCGATGAGTCGCATACCAAAGCGCGCATTAAGGAAATCGATGGCTCTCGAATTCATGCTCAACTCGAGCAGGGCAATATTGTTGTTGTCGCTGGCTTTCAGGGAGTTGATGAGCTTGGCAATATCACCACGCTGGGTCGGGGCGGTTCTGACACCACTGGCGTTGCGCTTGCGGCCGCGCTTGATGCCGATGAATGTCAGATCTATACCGATGTTAAGGGCGTATATACAACCGACCCACGAGTAGTTCCAGAGGCGCGCCTGCTCAGTAGCATCACCTTCGAGGAAATGTTGGAACTCGCCAGTCTCGGTGCCAAAGTCCTGCAGATACGTTCTGTAGAATTTGCTGGCAAATACAAAGTCCCGCTTCGTGTACTCTCTACCTTTGAAGAAGGCCCGGGCACACTAATCAGTTTAGAGGAAGATTCAGAAATGGAAGATCCAGCCATTGCCGGTATCGCGTTTGAGCGCGATGAAGCCAAACTAACAGTCGCAGGCGTGCCAGACGTTCCGGGCATGGCCTACAAAGTGATCGGTCCAGTCAGTGATGCAGGCATCGAAGTGGATGTCATTGTGCAGAATGCGGCTGAGGACGGCACCAACGATATTACGTTTACTGTCAAACGCGCCGAGTGTGGGCGCGCCTACAAAATCCTGCAAGACGCGGCAGTTTCCCTGGGCGCTAAAGAAGTTGTCCAGGACAAGAAAGTCTGCAAGGTTTCCCTCGTCGGTGTCGGCATGCGTTCTCATGCCGGTATCGCCAGCAAGATGTTCAAGGCCCTGGCCGAAGAAAACATCAACATTCAAATCATCACCACCTCAGAAATCAAAATCTCCGTTGTCATAGAAGAGAAGTATCTGGAACTCGCGGTGCGGGCATTGCACAGCGCTTTCAATCTGGGTGATCCAGAAAGCGCGGCCGAGAGTAACTAGTACAGGAAGGGACGAAAGCTTCTCAGCCGGTATGCGCTATTGCCTGGCGGA
Source organism: Gammaproteobacteria bacterium (assembly GCA_030147705.1). Lineage (GTDB taxonomy): Bacteria > Pseudomonadota > Gammaproteobacteria > Pseudomonadales > Pseudohongiellaceae > UBA9145. The sequence goes on along the minus strand of JASBUV010000063.1, from coordinate 1,208 downwards.
GTGCGGTTGCGCGCTCCGTTGGCGATGCCATCGCGCGCGAGTTTGACCCTGTTTCAACCCCCTGTTCAGGTTGGCTGGACAAGCCAATCGGGCGGATACTGTCCTGCAGGTCGCTGATACTGAGGCTTTGGCTCGCATTCTTGTAACAGAGTGTGAGCCGCATCCGTATTCGGTAGAGTTTTCGGATTTACCGGAGTAAAGTGGGTATCAAGGGTTTGTCGCGAGAGTCGCGGGAAGCAGAATGGCCACTAATGGTGGTGGTGATTCGCGATGAGTCCTCTGTGCGCCAGCAAGCTATGCCCATGTGTTAGTGGTGCCAATGGTAATCCACAGGCTGCTCGAATCATCAAGTCGAGCTACCCCGGATTGTCGGCACGACAGGTCTCGGCAGGTGCACAGACAGTAAAGGTTTTACTGTGAGTAGTTCTGAAGGAAGTACAAAGGAATGAAAAAGGAGGATCGCAATGTTAATACTGACACGTCGTATCGGTGAAACATTGATGGTTGGTGACGAAGTAACAGTGACGGTTCTTGGGGTGAAAGGTAATCAGGTAAGAATAGGCGTCAACGCGCCGAAAGAAGTTGCTGTTCACCGTGAAGAAATTTATCAACGGATACAAAAAGAAAAAAGCGGCGAGACAGAACCTGGGACAAGTTAGTCACCAGCAGCTTCTGCATGTGTAGCTTAAGAGCTTGATAAGCAAGCTTGGAAGGGGCCCGGTTTTGCCGGGTTTTTTGCTTTCTGGGATTTATGTTTCCTTTTGGTGCTAAGGAAAATTGTGGCTTGGGTTTGAGTTTCTGGGTTTCTCGGTCTGTGCCTGTTGCTTTGTTGGAATGCTCACTTCTTCGGGCGGCGCTCTGTAGCTTTCGCTGGAAGCTTTCTTGGATTCTCTCTTCCTCGACAGCAAAGTGACGGACTTGCAGGTTTGCTTCGAATTGGATTGAAGCGTAGTGGGTTAGGGATCGCTTCGCGCTCCCTGAGAGAGGGATTGACTCACATTTCAGCTAAGCTGAAATGTTCGCCCTACGGGCGGCGTTGCACGCCGTCTGCGCTGCTTCGCAGCTTTGACTCACAATTCACTTAGCTGAAATGTTCACCCCGTTGGGGCGGCGTTACCGCCGTCTGCGCTGCTTCGCAGCTTTGATTCGTATTTCAGCTGAGCTGAAATACTCACCCTGCGGGCGGCGCTTCCGCCGTCTGCGCTACT
>JASBUV010000054.1 GCA_030147705.1 Gammaproteobacteria bacterium | reverse complement strand
TCCTCTCGCCCCGCCTCTGGTGGCTCATAGCGCACGTCAACGGGAAATGTTCGACCCGATACCTTTACGATCGGTGCGCTATCGAAATGAAGGGAGAATTTCTCAACGTCGATGGTTGCTGAAGTTATAATCAGCTTGAGGTCTTTGCGGCGCTTGAGCAGCTGCTTCAGAAACCCGAGCAGGAAATCGATGTTGAGTGAGCGCTCATGCGCCTCGTCAACAATAATGACTTCATACTTGTTAAGAAAACGATCCTGTTGGATCTCGGCCAGCAGGATGCCGTCCGTCATGACCTTGAGATAACTGCGTGGTGATTGCTGCTCATTGAAGCGCACTTGATAAGCCACGCCATCCCCGCTTTCGGTGCCGAGCTCCTCAGCGATGCGGCTGGCAACAGAAACAGCAGCAAGACGACGGGGCTGGGTATGACCGATAAGCCCTCTTCTGCCGAATCCTGCTTGCAGGCAAATCTTCGGAAGCTGCGTTGTCTTTCCTGAACCGGTATCGCCTGCAACTACCAGCACCTGGTGTTGTTTGAGGAGTTCGCCTATCTCTTCGGCTTTGCCGCTTACCGGTAGTTGTTCGGGAAAACTGATGTTGACAGGTATCGCGTTGTCGCGAGTTGTGCAGGCCAGTTGGGATTTCTGAATCTCATTCGCCAGTGACTGTAGTGCGGTCTGGGTCGGCGCTTTCTTGTTGCGGCGCAGCTGATTGAGCTTGCGGCGCAAGCGATGCTCATCGGCGATCTGACATGTCGCCAATTCGGTTTGCAGTTTGTCTATCACAGAGATTCAGCGAGCAGTGAAGTCGGTTTCTATTAGCGGGTTCTGAACGGTTCAGATCAAGAGCGTAATTCTTTACGCAGGATTTTACCAATATTCGATTTGGGCAAGGATTCTGCAAAGACAATTTCTTTGGGCAATTTGTAGTTGGTGAGCCCCGCCTTGCAGTGAGTCATTATGTCGGTTTCGCTCAGATTCGGGTCCTGCTTAACCACAAATAGTTTCACCGCCTCTCCGGTCCGTTCATTCTCGATACCGATAGCGGCTGATTCGAGAACGCCGGGGTGACGATTTACCCAGTCCTCTACTTCATTAGGAAAGACATTAAAGCCGGAAACCAGAATCATATCTTTCTTGCGATCAACAATGCTGATGTAGCCTTCGGCATCGATCCGGACATAGTCACCAGTCTTGAACCAGCCGTCTTCCGTTAATGCATCGCGACTGGCCTCTTCCTTTTCCCAGTAGCCGAGCATCACCTGCGGCCCTTTGACCCAGAGCTCTCCCACCTCACCCTGAGCCAATTCGTTCCCTTCCTCATCGACTACTCGCGCTTCTGTGTCAGGCACGAGCGGACCTACCGTACCCTGCTTTACTTTGCCCGGGACGTTCACTGCGACAACAGGCGAGCATTCGGTGAGACCATAACCTTCGATGACTTCACATCCTGTGCGCTCAGCCCACTCTTCACTGACCGACGATGACATGGCCATGCCGCCGGCCCCGCAGAACTTCAATTTGGAAAAATCGATCCTGGCGAAATCGGCATGACGCATCAGCGCTAGATAGAGCGTGTTAATGCCGACAAAACCATTGATCTCCATGCTGCAAAAAAGCTTGATCAGTGAGCCTATATTGCGCGGATCGGGAACCAGAATATTGTGATTGCCACCAAATGGCATGGTCAGGCAATGGAGCAGAAATGCATAGCTGTGATACAGCGGCAATGGTGCGATGATGTTTTCCTGCTGGTCATCCATGATGAGCAGACAGCGCGAGCGCAGCTGCATCATATTGCTGATCAGATTTCTGTGGCTCAGCATCGCGCCTTTGGCGACACCGGTAGTGCCGCCCGTGTAGAGGATGACAGCGACATCATCGTCATGCCGTTGGGGCTTGCGGCGATCTTGGCCATTTGTTGGCAGAAGCCGGAGCGTGTCACGAAACTCTATTGCCCCCGGTAATGAGTAGGCTGGCACCATTTTCTTGATGAAGCGTGCGGCAAAATTCAAGAGTTGTCTCTTGGGCGCCGGATGCGCATCGCCCAAATGGGTCACGATCACTGTCTCAATCTGTGTTTGTGGCAGAATCTCTTCCAGCTTCGCACACATGCTGTCGAGTATGACAATCGCCCTGACCTGCGAGTCAGTGAATTGGTGAAGCATCTCAGGCGCGGTATAGAGTGGATTGGTGTTGACGACAATGAGATCCGCCTTGATCGCACCGTACAGAGCGACTGGAAACTGCAGGATATTC
>JASBUV010000259.1 GCA_030147705.1 Gammaproteobacteria bacterium | reverse complement strand
CTGCCCTGAATCCAACATTACCGGTCTCCGCTAATCAGCGCCTGTTCTGGGATAAGGCTTACGGTAGCACTGCCAGTCTCGCTATCAGCCGTGCAGCGGCTGCTGCCGATGCGCCGCTGGTGCTGATCTGCCCCGATAGTGAGTCTGTTGAACGCACTGTCAGAGAGCTCAAATACTTCTGCTCCTCTGCAGATTCAGAATCCGAAATCCCGGTTTTTGGGTTTCCTGATTGGGAAACCCTGCCCTACGATAATTTCTCACCGCATCAGGACATCATCTCTGATCGCCTGCGTACCCTCTATCACTTGCCCGAGCTGACTCGCGGAATCGTGGTTCTTTCTATTAATTGTCTGATGCACCGGCTGGCGCCGCGGCATTATGTGGTGGCCAGCAGTCTGGACATCGCTGTAGGACAAACCCTGCATATCGACACGCTGCGCCAGCAGCTGACTCTGGCCAACTACCAGTCAGTCGATTCGGTGAATGAGCACGGTGAGTTTGCAGTGCGCGGCTCCATCATAGACCTCTACCCCATGGGTTCAGAGCTGCCTTACCGAATTGATCTGTTCGATGATGAAATCGACTCGATTCGCCTGTTTGACCCCGAGAGTCAGCGCACGATCACGCGTGTCGACGAGATTCGACTCCTGCCCGGCCGCGAGTATCCAATGCACGAGGCAGGCATCACGGATTTCCGCCGCCGCTTCAGAGAAACCTTCGACGTTGATTTGCGCCAGTGCCCTCTCTACCAGGATGTTGGCGATGGCATCAATTCTCCAGGGCTTGAGTATTACCTCGCCCTCTTCTTCGACGAACTGAATTCGCTGTTTGATTTTCTCCCCGAGAACAGCCTGATCTGTACGCTGGGCGAGCTGACCCAAATCGAAGAGGCTGGCAGCACCTTCTGGCGCGACATCAATACGCGCTACGAAGACAGGCAGATTGATCGCTATCGCCCCATCCTGAAACCGCAGCGCGTGTTCCTTCCGGTAGCGGATGTACTCGGTGAGATTCAAAACTATCGACGCATTGAATTTCGCCAGCATGCTGACGCGATTTCGCTCGGCAGCCAGCCTATGCCCGATTTGGCCAGTAACACCAAGCTGGGTAATCCTCTGCAGGAGCTGGAAAAATTCCTCGAGCACTCTCAGGCACGCGTGTTGTTCTGCGCTGAATCACCTGGCCGGGTTGAAACCCTCAAGGAAATTCTGCGCCAGATCCAGATCTCGCCAACCCAGCTGGATAGCTGGCAAAAGTTCATCGAGGGTGACATGCAGGCGGCGATCACCGTTGCCCCACTTGATCAGGGAATCTGGCTGCCCGACGCCAATCTGGCGCTCGTAACCGAGTCCCAGATTTTTGGCAATCGCGTTGCCCAGCGTCGCCGCCGTCGCAAGAGTGAGACCAATACCGAACTGGTAATCAAACACCTCACTGAATTGCATATCGGTGATGCTGTGGTGCACATCGATCACGGAGTTGGGCGCTACCTCGGCTTGCAGACGATCACCACCGGTGACCAAAGCACCGAATTCCTCACCCTCGAATATGCCAATCAGGCCAAGCTCTATGTGCCTGTGGATTCTCTGCACCTCATCAGTCGCTACAGTGGCGCGGACCAGGATCACGCCCCGCTCAATACGCTCGGCACCGATGCCTGGCAAAAAACCAAGCGCAAGGCCGCAGAAAAAATTCGCGATGTCGCTGCGGAGCTACTGGATATTTATGCCCGCCGCCAGGCCCGCAAGGGATTCCAGTATCAGATCGAACAGGATGAGTATGACAAGTTTGCAGCGAGCTTCCCGTTCGAAGAAACGGCAGATCAGGAAAATGCAATTGAAGCTGTCATCGCTGATATGCAAAGCGAAGGCGCGATGGATCGTCTGGTGTGTGGCGATGTAGGGTTCGGCAAGACGGAAGTGGCGATGCGCGCTGCGTTCATCGCGGTGCAGAACAACAAGCAAGTCGCGCTACTGGTGCCGACGACACTGCTGGCTCAACAGCATTACGAAACCTTTCGCGATCGCTTTGCGGATTGGCCCATTGCCGTCGAAGTGATCTCCCGATTCAAATCAACAAGCGAGCAGAACGAAGCGCTGCGCAAGGTCAAACAGGGCAAGATCGATATCCTGATCGGGACGCACAAGCTCTTGCACGGCGACATCGACTACAACAATCTGGGCTTGCTGATTATCGACGAAGAACATCGCTTCGGTGTGCGTCAGAAAGAGAAGCTGAAATCCCTGCGCGCCAATGTCGATATTCTGAATCTCACAGCGACACCGATTCCCAGAACCCTGAACATGGCGTTGTCAGGGATTCGCGATCTGTCGCTCATTGTGACTCCGCCGGCAAAGCGGCTCTCTGTAAAGACCTTCGTTCGCGAACATCAGGACAGCCTCATCAAAGAAGCAGTATCGCGCGAGCTCTTGCGTGGCGGGCAGGTGTTCTATCTGCACAATGAAGTGAAAACGATTGAGCGCGCTGCCGAACATCTAAAGGAAATCATTCCGCAAGCCCGGATCAGCATCGCCCACGGTCAGATGGCAGAGAAAGACCTGGAACGTATCATGGCCGACTTCTATCACAAGCGGCAAAACATACTGGTCTGCACCACGATTATCGAAACCGGGATCGACATACCCAGCGCGAACACCATTATCATTCATCGCGCCGACAAATTCGGCCTTGCCCAGCTGCATCAACTGCGCGGCCGGGTCGGACGCTCCCACCATCAGGCCTATGCCTATTTATTGCTTCCTGAGCATAGCCGCCTGAGCAGCGAAGCACAGAAGCGAATCGACGCGATTCAGGCAGCCAGTACGCTCGGTGCGGGATTCACACTCGCGAGTCACGATCTTGAAATACGTGGCGCCGGCGAACTGCTGGGTGATGAACAGAGTGGCCATATGCAGAAAATTGGCTTCACACTCTATACCGAGATGCTCGAAGAGGCAGTCAATGCCATCAAGGCTGGCCGAACGCCGAGTCCCGACCTTCAATCAGCCAATGCTGTGGAAATCAATCTTCGCATCCCAGCACTGATCCCGGAAGACTACCTGCCGGATGTGCATATTCGCCTGATCATGTACAAACGCATCGCATCCTGCCATGACGATGACGAACTGGAAGACTTGCAAGTGGAAATGATCGACCGCTTTGGCTTGTTACCCCGGCCGCTCAAGATATTGTTTCGGCTAACTCAACTGAAGCTGCGGGCGCAATCCTTCGGGATCGCCAAGATCGATGCCAATGTAAACAGCGGTCGAATTGAGTTTGGCTCCCAAACCCGGGTGGATCCCCTGTCACTGGTCCAATTGATCCAGAGCAATCCACAGTCATACAAGCTCTCGGGAGCCAACCAGCTACATTTCAAACATTCCTGTGAAGAGGCAGAAGAAAAACTGGATCTGATCGATAGCCTCCTTAATAGCATGAAACTGGTGGAGCAAAAGGCCGCCTGACAGGTAAGCTGTAAGCATGATTCGAATATCGATTAACAAGCTGTTGCTCGCGATCAGTACCGCTACGATCGGCCTGGGCGGATCGCTGCTGGCCGCCTCCGCGATTGCTCAACAAGGCGAGCGCTGGTTCCAGATCGAAGTGTCTGTATTCAGCAATGAGCTGGAGAGTGATCGCAACGAAGAAGTGTGGTCAGCAGATCGCACCCAGCTTGATTACCCGGGACGACTGCGCCGACTGCAGACGCTAGTCGATCTGCTCATGATCCCGGAGCTGCTGTTGCCTGAGGGTCAGCAGGATGAGAACACACAAACTGTTGATAACTTATCCACAGCCGAGCCTTCTGCTCAGGAGATTCGTGAGCAAATCATTGCAGCTACCGGGCCGTTTCCGCCCAGCGGCGGTGACACATATCGCTTCCCCGACTTTGCGCGCGATGCGTTTGTACAATTGCCGGCGTCACAAAGCGATTTCCAGCAGACCAATCGTGCACTCGATCGTTCCGCCGACCACCGAATGCTCTTTCACGGGCTCTGGCGACAGCCTATGCCTGACCCGGGTAGCGAAACCCCGATTCTCGTATTGGGCGGTCAACAGTTCGGAGAGCATCGCGAACTGGAAGGCAGCCTGAGTTTACATTTTAACGCAGGAAGAGACCGCGTGGTCATTGACGCCGATCTATGGCTATCAGAGTTCACTCGCTTCCATAGCACACCAAGCGAGTGGCGCCTGCCCGATCTCCCGCAAACCACTCCGCCGCTTCGCCGACCTCAGACAGCGAATAGCACGCTTCGCTCTGACAGCATCGGTGGCCCGATCCAGGACTATGAGCCAATCCGTGTGTTTCACATGCAGCAGAGCCGGGATATGCGGAGCAACGAGTTTCATTATCTGGATCATCCGGCGATTGGGATCGTGGTAATGGTCTTTCCTTACGAAGTCCCGCCGCTGCCCGAGCCCCCGCTGGAAGAATAAGACCGTCGGCCTGGCTATGCCGGCTACTACCGGCTACTAATTCGAACCACCAGTTGAACCCACGCTCGCATTGAGCAGCACAGCCTGCTCAATCAGTGCGATCACGTATTCCATGCCTTCACTGACCACTACCCGTATTTCGTCGAGACTGATTTCCTTATCTGTGAGACCTGCCGCCCAATTGACGGAGAGCGCCAGCGAGGCATAGGGCAATGCAAGCTCCCTTGCCAGTGCAGCCTCAGGCATGGCCGTCATACCTACAATGTCACAACCGTCGCGTTGCAATTTCTTGACTTCGGCAGCAGTCTCCAGACGCGGGCCCTGGGTGACGCCGTACACGCCGCCATCAACCAGCACACGGTTTGTGGATAAGTCTGTATTGGCGCGCGTACCAGCCTGGCGAATCAGCTCGCGCATTGGCGGTGCAAACGGGTCAGTGAAGTCAATGTGGGTGACCTGCTCCTGCCCGCCTGTAAAAAAGGTGTGCTCACGGCCGTAGGTATAGTCGATTAACTGATGCGGAATCATGAACACGCCCGGTGCCATCTTCTGATCAATTCCGCCGACGGCATTGATCGCAATCACGCCCGTAACACCGAGCTCTTTCAAGGCCCAGATATTGGCGCGATAGTTCACCTTGTGTGGCGGTGTGGTGTGCTGAGCCCCGTGTCTGGCGATGAATACCAGCGGCTCACCGTGCACGATAAATTTCTCAACTTGCACTTCCGCGTCAGCGAATGGCGTCGCCATGCTTACGCTTTGCGGATCGCTGAAACCGTTGAGACTCGAAAGCCCCGTGCCACCGATAACTGCCAACATCGCCATTCTGCCCTTGAGTTGTGAAGTCAGGAACTTAAACCACGCCAACGCATCAGGCAACCTGGAAAAAACCAAAAGGAAACGGAGGCACAAAGCTCACGACTGCAGACCGAGGGAGCCATTCAGTAAGAAAAGGAGGGAATAAGCAGAGAAAAGGAGAGCAAAGGAGAGAGAAAGCGCGTAGCCCACATCGAGATGTTGCGGAGGCAGCGTTGAAATGCCGGGGAACGGCATACGCACATTCCCCGGCGCTAACAACTGTATGGCTACTGAAGAGTCACCTGTAGCGTCTTGGCTAGCCAATCAAGGCTTGGCGAAGACAGTCGTTATCGAGTAGCTGGCTGAAATTATTAATGAAATTGCGCAAAATACTACCCCTACAGAAGGAGTTGTTATCAGAAATGCAGGCCAGCTCACAAATCACGACTGCCAAATCGCGCGAAACAGGGTATCTGGAGTTACATGCACGGTTCTCACGCTGTCGCAGATACCGCTACAGCCTCGCCAGAAAACTCGCCACAGCAATAGCCGCCCCTACCCGTCGGGTACTCTTCATTGGCCTCAACCCCTCCACTGCCGATCATCGCCAGGACGACCCGACCATCAGGCGCTGCGCGGGGTTCGCACGAGACTGGGGTTTTTCCGAGATGGAAGTGGTCAATCTGTTCGCCTTTCGCGCTACCTATCCCGCTGATCTCAAGCAGGCCGATGACCCGGTCGGGGCCCGCAATGATTACTGGATTCGCCGCTGCCATCGCGACGCCGATCTGACGATTGCCTGCTGGGGTAACGATGGTGAATTCATGCAGCGCGCCGATAAGATTAAGACCATGTTGAATGATCTCTACTGCCTGAATATCAATCGCTCCCGACAGCCCGCGCATCCCCTATACCAGCGTGCCGACGAGCAACCGAAACCCATGGCCGAATTGATCAGCATCGCCGACCGTTGAGCATCCGATCATGAGCTTGAACTATGAGCAGTAATGAGAACACACAGGGGCGATCCATCTGGCATAGCCTCTGGCAACAGAACTGGTTGCCAAAAGCACTTCGCAAGCACGCCTACAAAAGACTCGACGCACTAGATCAGGCGCCGGATGCCCCCTTTGAAATTCACTTCTACGGACTACGTTACCGGGGCAATCTCAACAACGGCATCGAATTCGCCATCTATTTCTACGGTGCATTCGAGAAACCACTGCTCTACTTCCTGCGTGATGCCATGCAGGCGATTCGTTCACGCAAAGACAATGGCACAAACAAGGTGTTCGTGGATGTGGGTGCCAATATCGGCCAGCATTCGCTCTTCATGTCCCGCATAGCAGACGAAATTCATGCCTTCGAGCCCTACGCTGCGGTGGGCAACAAGCTTCGCGAGCATATCGCGCTGAACAATATTGCCAACATCACGCTCCACGAGCTCGGCTTGAGCGATAGCAATGGCAAGTTGCCCTTCTTCGCTCCAGGCGGCTCCAACAAAGGTGTCGGCTCGTTCGACAGTGACAGCCAGGAACGCGGCAATACTCCCGCAGGTGAACTCGCCATCGCCTGTGGCGATGAGTACTTTGCCCAGCAAGGCATCGAGCATGTGGATTTGATGAAGATTGATGTCGAAGGCTTCGAGCGCAAGGCGCTGGTCGGGCTGCGTCAGACGCTGGAGAAATGCCGCCCACTCATCGCCTGTGAAATTACCTATGGCCAGCCACTTTCCTTCAAGAGCCGAGAAGACTTGCTGGCCTGCCTGCCGGAGAACTATGAGCTGTGGCAGTTCAACACCCGCAAGGCAAACGGCAAAACTGCACGCCGCGAATCGGCGCATCTATGGCCAATGGACCAGCAGCATCCCGTCGCGCTTCGTCGGCGAATTGCCGCCGGAGCATGTCGATGCGGAAAGCAGCATGAGCGGTGGCGCGTCCCTGTGGCGCGCCAACTGGTCGGAACGAGACGATCCGTTCGCCCATGTCGGGCGCGGCGAAGGGCG
>JASBUV010000041.1 GCA_030147705.1 Gammaproteobacteria bacterium | reverse complement strand
AAAAAAAAGGCGCCTCTGTTGCCAGAGGCGCCTACACGCATAAATACGTTTAAGGGAGAGTTGGGAGCGTTACTGGGTAACGAATTCCGGATAGGCTTCCATACCGCATTCGCTGATATCGACGCCTTCGGCTTCTTCCTCTTCGCTGACGCGAATGCCCATGATGGCTTTCAGCGCGATCCAGACGATGAGGGAGGTGACGAATACCCAGATGAAGATAGTGAGCATACCGATCAGCTGGCCGCCGAAAGAGGCGTCAGCGTCGGACAGCAATACTGCGAAGATGCCCCAGATACCTACCACACCGTGGACAGAAATCGCACCGACAGGATCGTCGATCTTCATCTTATCCATGAATACGATGCTGAAGACTACGATGGTGCCACCGATGGCGCCGATGATAGTGGACAGCAGTGGTGTTGGATCCGCAGGTTCTGCAGTAATAGCAACCAGTCCAGCCAGTGCACCGTTGAGTGCCATGGTCAGGTCAGCTTTGCCGAACATGATGCGCGCTACGATCAGAGCGGCGATCAAACCACCAGCAGCAGCAGCGTTAGTGTTCAGGAATACGTTAGCAACTTCGTTGGCAACACCGATACCACCCAGCTTCAGAGTAGAACCGCCGTTGAAACCGAACCAGCCCAACCAGAGGATGAAAGTACCCAGAGTGGCCAGTGGCAGGTTTGCACCAGGAATCGCTTTTACGGAACCGTCGGCGCCGTATTTACCTTTACGTGGGCCGAGGATCATCACACCGGCAAGCGCTGCAGCAGCACCAGCAAGGTGAACGATACCGGAACCCGCATAGTCGTAGTAATCCAGTGAGTAGATGCCGAATACGGAATCACCGTTCCAGGTCCAGCTACCTTCCATCGGGTAGATGAAACCAGTCATAACAACTGCGAACGCCAGGAATGCCCAGAGTTTCATACGCTCGGCAACCGCACCTGATACGATAGACATCGCAGTGGCAACGAAGACAACCTGGAAGAAGAAGTCAGAAGCGCCTGAGTACTCACCCATGTCGCCAAAGCCTGCTTCGTTGGAAGCCGCCAGAATTTCGGCAACAGCCGCGTCGTCCATCTCGGCCACAGTCGTGATACCGGACAGGAAGATACCGCCGTCATACATAATCTGATAACCACAGACCAGATACATCGTACACGCGATAGCAAACAGCGCGACGTTCTTGGTCAAAATCTCAGTGGTATTCTTTGATCGCACCAGACCAGCCTCGAGCATGGCGAATCCTGCCGCCATCCACATGACCAGCGCACCGCAGATCAAGAAATAAAATGTGTCCATTGCATACTGCAATTCAAAAATTTGGTCTTGCACCTTTACCTCCTAAGTGGTCTGAGCCTGAGACCACAGATAGTCTGAATTTTTAGTTGTTAGCCTTAGATAGCTTCTTCGCCGGTCTCGCCGGTTCTGATGCGAATGATTTGCGACAGCTCAGTGACGAAAATTTTGCCGTCGCCGATCTTGCCGGTATTTGCTGCCTTGGTGATCGCTTCAAGGGTCTGATCAAGCAAGCTGGCTCCAACTGCAACTTCGAGTTTTACCTTGGGCAGAAAATCAACTACGTATTCCGCACCGCGGTAGAGTTCGGTGTGACCTTTCTGTCTGCCAAAACCTTTAACTTCCGTGACGGTGATGCCCTGCACGCCGATTTCGGACAAAGCCTCGCGGACGTCATCCAGTTTGAATGGCTTGATAATAGCCGTGACTAACTTCATTACTTTCGCTCCTTAGTTGTTATAAGCGGTTTGCCCGGTTGAATACCTACAACTGAGACACCCTCTATGCATCACCCGTGCCAGATACAATTAATTGAGCGGAATCAGACACTTACGCTCAGGAGCTGGTGTAATGGAAAATGAAACGTCCAATTTTGGCGCGTTTCTGGGCGAGAACAGTGCGCTGGGGGATAATTTGCACAGTAAAGGTGCAGATTTGCGGAATTTGGCGAACTTGCTGTAGGAAATCGCCGCAGAAAGGCCCGAAAACCGCGCGGCATGCCCCTATTTCGTCCCTTTGTAGCGCATGACGCCGGGCATCAGGGCGAGGCGGATTGGTGATAAAATAGCTAATTCATTCTTTCGACTCCAAAACACTATGATGAATCACAATGCGTTTGAGGAGCTGAGCCGGCGCCTTTCGGCTCTGTTACCTGCAGCAAACACCATGGGCGAAGAGCTTCGCACCAAAATAGAGCAAACCCTGAAGAAAGGCTTCGCCGAGCTCAACCTCATGACTCAGGACGACTTCGAAGCCCAAGCCGTGACGCTGCAGCGCGCCATGCAGCGCATTGAAGAGCTGGAGGCACTAATCAAAGACTTGGAAGCAAAACTAGAATCGGTTGAGCAATCCAAGGGCTAGTTAGATTTGACTGAGTGAGCTCCGGGTTCTTTGTCCAAGTTTTGGAAAATTAAGCTAGTTCAAACCGCAACCTACCGGACCTTATATCAGCGAGACATGGGAGTACGAAGTCAACTTGTATTTAGACTGTCTTCTGTAGCATACCGCTTGCCTTGCATGTTTAGTTTCGACCCAGCTTTCATGAATATATAATTTTCATTTAAAAACTCGTATTCACCGCACTTCCGTTGAGGCTGCTGCTCGTCAGTTACTCATCTCACTCAGTTTCGTATCTAATTCATTTTCTGCACTTTTGCACGCTGCGATTGTTCCTTGATTATCCCTCGGCTTTCATTAGACTAGCTCTGCCGTCAATTTGTTGGGAAAGAGGAATGTCATGAATTTTACCAAGAACAAATATTGGCTGATGGGTGCGCTACTCCTTGCCTCCCTAAGCAGCACAGGATATGCACAATCACTGAATCTTAACCGGACATTCTCCGGCGTTGGTTATGGCTCTCCAATCGACCTTGAAGATAACTATGCTCTGATAGGCAGGAGGGACGGTGCTGGTGGCGCAGATCTCGTAGATGTTACGACAGGACAAGTACTAACTGAGTTTCCAAACCCCAATCCTGGACCAAATTTTAATTTCCCCGGTGATTTCTACGCATGGCCGGGACATAGCACTGTTGACTACTCCAGTGGATTGGTTTTGATCGGAGCAAGTACTGAAGATCTGGCAGCAAACGATTCCGGGGCTGCATATTTGTTTGATGCCTTTTCTGGCGACCTTATATACACCTTTACCCATCCAGATCCGATTCCAGATTTTGGCGGCGCTGGATTTGGCCAGGGATTTGGTAGAGAAGTTGCGCTCCATGGAGACTTTGCATTGATTGGCAGTATCGCACGCGAAGCGTTTCTGTTCGATGTGACTACTGGTCAATTAGTTCGTTCTTTCGAAGACTCTACTACGGGGCTTTTTGGTTTCGGCGAAGCAGTAGCACTGTCAAGTGATTACGTTGCAATCGCAGATCCGAGCTTTGTAGATACCTTTCCCAGTGCGGGAGCAGTCCATGTATATGAATTGACATCAGGTACACTCGTTCGATCATTTTACAATCCAACCCCTGATGCATATGATTTTTTTGGCCAAGAAATTGCGATTTCTGGCGACCGTATCCTGATAGGTGCAGGTCAAGTGGATCATAATGGGCTTTCTAATTCAGGCGAGGCCTATCTATTTGAAATCTCAACAGGTGCACTTTTGCAGACATTTACTGATCCGACTCCTGAGGATGCATCGTTCTTCGGTCGTCATGTCGCTATAGATAACAATCAGATTGCGATCTCTTCTGACCTAGCGGATGAAGTTCATGTCTTCGATGCAGTATCCGGGGAGCTATTGCAGACACTATCTCCTCCGGTCGTGCTTGGAGTGTTCGGCCGTTCTCTTTCAATCAATCAGGATCGGCTGCTGGTTGGCTCCGGTAGTACGGTATATCTATATAGTGAAGAATCAAACCAACCCCCTATTGCAGACGCAGGTCCTGACCGCTCATCCCCTGTGGGGCAAGTAGTGCTTCTAAATGGTACGTTGAGTTCAGATCCGAACGGCGATGAACTCTCCTTCTTGTGGCAAGTAGAATCCAGCCCACCGGAAAGCTCTGCGCAACCAACACATCCACTCTCAGCAATAAGCCTGTTTATTCCAGATGTGCCAGGTTCTTATGTACTATCACTCACCGTTGATGATCAGAAAGGAGGTACTGACGCTGATTTGATCACGATTGATGCGTTAACGAATGAGGAAGCGGCACTAGCATTACTTGCCGAATTGCTCGCAATTATTGACAGCACTGCAGATGATGCGTTCAAAACCAAAGGAAATCGTCAGGCATTCACGAATCTCATATCGCAGGCCATAGCCACATTAGAATCTGGCAACATCAAGAATGCTCTGCATAAAATCGAATCTGCTCGCTCTCGTACAGATGGCTGCATCATCGACGGATCTCCAGACTCCAACGGTCCACAAAGCGACTGGGTGATCAATTGCTCAACGCAGCCCGGTTTTTATTTTAGACTCAACTGGATACTGAGCATTCAGTGATATTGAGGATATTAAGGGACACTGAGAACTTAACAACTTATTGTTCAGCTCATAGCTGCAACTTCAGCCTAATCAGTACTCTATTTGTTATTCGATAATTTCCTCGAAAATTAGCGAAACGGCATGTCTTCAACTAAATTGAAGACATGCCAAGGACTGGCCGACTACACATTCCCGGTGGTTGCTACCACGTGATAGGTCGTGGATTGGAGAATCGCCATATCTTTAACTGCGATTCCGATCGGCAGGATTTTCTCAATCGCTTGGGTATAAACCTAAGTCGCTGTCAGTCGCAATGTCTGGCTTGGGCGGTTATGTCAAATCATTACCACCTTCTGATCAGAGTCGGTACGCAACCCCTCTCAAAACTGATGGCTCCCATATTGGGCGGCTTTGCATGGAGCTACAATAAACGGCACGACCGCTCGGGCTACGTTTTCCAAAATCGATTTCAGTCGATTCTCTGTGACGACGATAGCTACCTGCTAGAGCTTGTTCGCTATATTCACTTGAATCCGATAAGAGCTGGAGTGCTGGAGAGTATCTCCGAGTTGGATCGTTATCCTTGGACTGGCCACTCGGGTCTTGTTACTGGGAAAGCGAACGATTGGCACGCAGTAAACGAAGTTCTCGCGCTGTTTGGACGCTCACTCAACAAGGCTAGGCACGCCTACTGGCAATTTGTGAGCAGCGCACTTAGAAATGGTAGCGATGAATCTGACCTAACTGGCGGGTGGATCCGCAGCAGGAAATGCTGGGAGTCAGTAATCCATGCGAAACGGGAACATATTCTTCGGATCGGAGATGAAAGGATTCTTGGACATCCAGACTTCGTAAATCAGGTGTTGGCAGAGGATGAATTGAGGTCAAATCTTATTTCAGCCAGAGAACAGGAGGGTTGGAATTTAGAAATTCTCATCGAAGCCGTTTGTACCGCCTGTGGTGTTGAACTTCGCAATTTGCGTCGAAAAGCAAGGAACAACCAGCTATCCCGGGCCAAATCGCTCATTTGCTATTGGGGCGTAGATCAACTTGGGCTATCGTTGAACGGCATTGCCGACCGACTTCAAATCAGTCAACAAGCGGCTTCCAAGTGGTATGACAAAGGGCTGCTGCTGGTGGAAGCGGAGAAGCTTTGCCTGGACGGTTTTGCACGTTAAGTTGTTAAGTTCTCAGTGTCCCCGTTGGCTGTGATTGGAATCACACAGTTCGTGGTGGCTTTCGCCTATAGTACGCATCAAGCCCGAGCATAAAGGGATTTGGCTCGCGCCATATCACTCTTTGTAGTTTTTGGAGCGGTGGCAACCATGAAAATTTTTCCCAAATTTATCGGTCGCGAAGTTTCAGTCCTTTTATGTCTCCTTGCGTACACCTACGCCCATTCGGAGGCAACAGCAAACTCGTTGACCAGCAGTGGGGAGCTGCAATTACTTCCCGAGAAATCGCATCAGTATGCCTCGGTAAATCTCGATACCGACATTTACTCCAGCAACGTCACCATCTCGGTCGCTGCTGATGATGTTGGCGACAACGCAGATGTGTATGCGGTCGCTGTTCTCAATGGTCAGTGGTACCTCAAGACACCGGAAGGCTGGAGAACCTGGGATGAAGAACTTTCATCACTCGTGCCTTTTAGCAACTTGACCTTAAGTTCAGAAACCGAACTCGAACTGTTCGCCAGTGAACCTCTGCTGGCAGGTGACTATTCCGTGTACGTGGCCTACAAGGTCGCCGATGAAGAGATGGTAGTCGTGCCGTCAGACATGCGGTTCTCTATACAATCTGCCAGTGTCGACACCTTGCATCCCTTTACGTCAGCATCTGCGATGGAGAGCTATCTGAAAGAGGCTCTTCAGAACACCTCGGGTGATCTTGGCTACTACTATCGCAACGATGTTGTCTTTGCGACGGCGGCAGACAGCACCACGGGCTCGACAGTATCAGGCACGAACCTGCAGGTCGCCGGCGTTGATGAAGCCGATACGATAAAGTCTGATGGCAGTTACCTCTTCACACTGCGCAACTGCGGCTCTACAAACTGTGTCGCCTCATTCCGTCTTGACGCAGCACAGGCACAGGCCGAGGAAGTCGGTGTCTATCAGCCTGACGTGAGCAAGAGCGAAAACAGTTTCACCTCTGCCAAGGGCATGTATTTGATCGAATCGGAGACCGACGACGATCTGCTTGTCACGGTTTCCGGCCAGAATAACTACATTCCCTGGCTCAGCATCTGGGGTTGGTCGAGCAGCCAAACCCATCTCGAATTTTTGAATGCTGCGGACCCTGCCAACCTCAGCTTGCAGGAGAGTTTGACCTTCGACGGATCGCTCGTCGCGAGCCGACGCGTTGGCGACGATCTGTATCTCGTCACGCGCTACACGCCCAATATTCCGGATTTCATTCCTTACGCTTACGACGAGTCTGAGCAACAGGCGAATTCGGAACTTCTCGAGGCAACGACGCTTACAGATCTGTTGCCCAGAGTGCGCTACTCCGATGAGAGCAGTCTCGAGTTGGTCGCCGCCGAATCCTGCTATCTCGCCACCAATGCTGTGGATGAGAGCAAGAGCCCTTCGATGATTACCATCACGGCGCTCCCGCTGAATGATGTGAAAAATTTCGAGAG
>JASBUV010000018.1 GCA_030147705.1 Gammaproteobacteria bacterium | reverse complement strand
GAAATGCAGGAAGCAATGACACGTCATGAGGCTGAAGGCACAACCGATTCAGAAGAGTATCAGGCTGCCACGGAAGAATTTTACCGGCGACACGTGCGCGGCAATCCCGTGGTGCGCGCCGAGGGTTGTGAGGGCGCCGCCTTCAATGCGGTGATCTACGAACACATGTGGGGGCCGACGGAATTTCGGGCTACCGGTAATCTGATTGACTTCGACCTGTCCGGGCGTCTCAATGAAATTGATATTCCGGTTCTGCTAATGGCAGGCGAGAACGATGAGGCGCGCCCGGAGCGCATGGAAATGTTTGTTCCGCTTTTCCAGGACGCACGTTTTGTAATGATAGAGAACGCGGCGCATTCAGCACTGGGCAATAATCCGGATGATTATCTTGCAGCGCTCGGCGCTTTCCTCAGCGACACAGAATCCGCTTTGTCACAGGATTAAATCCGCAATCATTACCGCGGCGATTGCAGTTCAATTTCGTACTCGTGCAAGCGGTTGTCGCGCATGGTTTTCACGGTGACCGTATCTCCGGGTTCGTACTGCTCGATCACTTCCGCGTACTCTTCCTCATTGCGAACGGGCTGGCCTGCTATTTCGACAATCACATCGCCCAGCCGAATTCTCCCGCGTTCGGCACGAGTCAGACCACGCATCCCTTTGCGGGCGGGGTCAGTGCCTTCCACGGTATCGAGTACGATGACTCCTTCGATACCCCACAGACGTCGGTAATATTCGGGCTGGGGCAATCGCGTAATGCCCAGAATGGGTGTTTGCACCCGGCCATAAGTAATGAGATCTGGCACGATTTGTTTGACCGTGTTGACCGGAATCGCAAAACCGATGCCGGAGCTGGCACCGCTTGGGCTGTAGATTGCGGTATTGACACCTACCAGTTCGCCGAGTGAATTCAGCAGCGGTCCGCCTGAGTTACCCGGGTTGATTGCTGCATCCGTCTGAATCACATCGCGAATCTTGCGCTGACTGACTGAGTCGATTTCCCTGCCAAGGGCACTCACAATGCCGACAGTCATGGTCGTATCGAGCCCAAACGGGTTGCCGATTGCAATCACTTTTCTGCCAACTTCGAGCAAGGAGGAATCGCCCGGCTTGATCGGTACCAGCTGCTCTTCCGGTGCGTCGATTTTCAGCACGGCGAGGTCTTTATCCGGGTCAACGCCTACCGCGCGGGCATCATAGGTAGTGCCATTCTGCAGAGTGACCATGACGCGATCTGCCTGCTGGACGACGTGGAAATTGGTGACGATATAGCCTTCTTCATTCCAGATAAAACCCGTGCCACTGCCTTGCGGAACTTCCTGCGGATTCAACGAATAAAAGGAGCGTACGAGACGGGAATTGGTGATGTTAACCACCGATGGGCTGGCCTGCCGAAAAACCTGAATATTGTTCTGCTCGTCGATTGTTGAGAACGAGCTGTAATCAGACGCCTGTGCTACGGCCTGACTACTGGAGAGGGAACCAGTCGCCATCAAGGCCAGACCCAGTACCAGCGTTGTCGCTTTGCTCATCATAAACCTCGTGGTGTTGTTGCCACTTTGTATGAGGGAATCAGAGTAATTATGGGAGCTAAATTCGCAGATTCAAGCTAATCCGGGTTGGACTGGCAGTGGCGTCTGTCAGGCAGAAGCTGATTCGAGCTGCTCCTGTGCCTGCAGCCATTCGTCCTCAACCTCTTGCAGCCGGGCTTTGGCCTTGCCCTGCTTTTGCAGCAGATCAGTCAGATCTGCCTTTCGGGATGGCTCGTAGAGCAACTCATCCGAGAGCCGGGTTTCCAGGTCAGCCAGTTCGCGCTGCAGACGTTCGATGTCTTTTTCACACTTTTTGACCAGATTACGCATTGGCGCGAGTTCTTCTCGTTTGGCCGCTGCCTGCTGGCGCTGATGCTTCTTGCTGACTCTTTCCTCACCGTTGCCTGGCAATGCCGCGCTCGACTGCTCGTCACCGGAATTACTTCGCAGCCAGTTTTCGTAGTCGTTTAGCGTGCCCCTGAACTCTTCAAACTTGCCGAGGTGAATCGAATAGAATTCATCCACGGTGTTCATGAGCAAATGACGATCGTGGGACACGATGATAATCGCGCCTTCAAACTCCTGCAGCGCGACCGTAAGCGCATGCACCATGTCGAGATCGAGATGGTTGGTCGGTTCGTCCAGCAATAACAGATTCGGTTTCTGCCAGGTGACTCGCGCCAGCGCGAGTCGGGCCTTTTCGCCTCCGGAGAAGTTTTCGATTGGCTCATCCACGCGTGCGCCACGAAAATCGAAGCCGCCGAGATAATCGCGGATTTTCTGCTCACTGACCGCTTTCGGATTTTCACAGACCGCCAGAATGGCCTCGACCGGCGTCGCCTTGATCGGCAGTTCATCTACCTGATGCTGGGCGTAGTAGCCGATGCGTAATTTTCTGGCGGCATTGGTCTTGCCGGCGAGCGCTGGCAATTTTCCCGCCAATGTCTTGAGTAGTGTGGATTTACCGCTGCCGTTATAGCCCAGCAAGCCAATGCGCGATTCGCTGCGCACGGCGAGATTGATTTTCTGGGAAAGCGGTTTGTCGAAACCAATGGCCAGATCTTCGATGTGCATGAGAAAGTCAGGCACTTGTTCCAACGAGGGAAACCGAAACTGGAATGGTGAGTCAACATGCGCTGGAGCGATTTCCTGCATGCGATCCAGCTCTTTCAAACGACTCTGCGCCTGCTTGGCCTTGCTGGCTTTGGCTCTGAATCGGCGAACGAAATTTTCGATCTCTGATTGTCGCCGCTGCTGCTTCTCGTACATTGCCTGTTGCAGGGCGAGCTTCTCCGCGCGCAGCCGCTCATAGGCAGAGTAGTTGCCCTTGTACAATTGCAGGGTGCCACCTTCAAAACTGATGACCTGATTGATCGTCGCATCAAGAAAGGAGCG
This sequence comes from Gammaproteobacteria bacterium, assembly GCA_030147705.1. Classification (GTDB taxonomy): domain Bacteria; phylum Pseudomonadota; class Gammaproteobacteria; order Pseudomonadales; family Pseudohongiellaceae; genus UBA9145. The sequence continues at coordinate 7,389 of JASBUV010000018.1, read as the reverse complement.
ATCGTGGGAGATCATTAACAGCGTGCCCTGATAGCGCTGCAGCCATTGCTCCAGCCAGACGGTTGCCTCCAGATCAAGGTGGTTGGTTGGCTCGTCGAGTAGCAGTAAATCGGATGGACACATAAGTGCCGCCGCCAGATTGAGGCGCACTCGCCACCCTCCGGAAAAAGTGCTGACCGGATTGCTGAACTGCCTGGTTTCGAAGCCAAGGCCCGACAACAGGCGTTCGGCACGGTGGCTGATATCGTAGCCATCAATGAGTTCCATTTCGCCATGCAGTTTGGCGAGCGCATGATCGTCGCCTTGCTGCTCGGCAATGGCCAATCGCCGCTCAAGATCGCGATATTGCACATGGGCATCGATGACAAAGTCGAGCGCCGAACGTTCGCTCCCTGGCGTTTCCTGCGCCATGCTGGACATGCGCAGTCCGACAGGCATCTTGATCTCACCTTTGTCGAGACTGAGCTCACCAGTGAGCGCTTTGAACAGGCTGGATTTACCGCAGCCATTGCGACCGATCACACCGATGCGCTGCCCCTCTCCGAAAGCGAGACTGGCTTTGTCGATGAGGAGCTGAGGCCCCCTCATCAAGCTGATGCTGGCAAAGGAAATCATGTGGAAGTTTCCAGATGTGTGCGTGCTAACCCTGGACAGCCCCGGAAGGCCCGATACCTGCCTGTGGCTTGTCTCTGTTGTGTCTGATCCGTTCTGTGAAAGGCGCTTTCATAACCCGCAAAGGGATGTATGGGAAGGCCGCCATCATACTATATAATTGATTTCACAGGGCTGAATTTATACTATTGCCTGATCCGATGGCGTTACCGAGCACATCCGCATGAAGCAAATCCTGATTATCGACGATGACGAGAAACTTGGTCAGTTACTGACCCAGTATCTCGAGCGTTACGATATGAAAGTGCATGTCGCCATGGCGCCGAGCAAGGGCTTTGAATTACTTAAAAAGATCAAGCCGGATCTGCTCATACTCGACGTGATGCTGCCCGAGAAGGATGGCTTCGAGATTTGCCGCGAGATTCGCGCCAAGTCTTCCATTTATGGCCAATTGCCAATTCTCATGCTGACTGCCCACGCGGAAGTCACCGATCGCATCGTCGGGCTGGAACTGGGTGCAGACGATTATCTGCCCAAGCCCTTCGAGCCCCGTGAGCTCGTTGCGCGAATTCATAACATCCTGCGTCGTTCCAGCGATGACAGTGGCATTCGCGATATCAAGCCTATCAGTGGTCTGGAAGTCGACGTGTCACGCCGTGAGGTCAAACTCGACGGTGAAGTGCTCGACCTGACGACAATGGAATACGAGCTGCTGATTCTCTTCATGCAGTACCCGAACAAAACCTTTACTCGCGACGAACTCATGAATCGTCTGCGAGGTATCGACGCCGAGTTATTCTCTCGTGCAGTCGACACTCTGGTCAGCCGCTTACGACATAAGTTGAAAGACACGTCCAAAACACCCCGGTTTATCAAAACCGTGTGGGGACGTGGCTATACTTTTGTCGGTGAGCAGGCATGACGCCCCTACTCCACGCAGTCAAAACTTCTCTGTTCCTCCGCCTGATCCTGATTTTCGGATTCACGGTACTCTGTTTTTTTGTGATCGTGTCTGTAGCCCTGCGCAACATCAATCAGGACACCGGGGCTATCGAAGCGATCCCTGACTTTTTCACGCGCAATGTCGAATCCATTATCGAAGACATCGGCACACCACCGAATCTCAGCAATGCGATGCGCCTGGCAGAAGAGCTGGATTGGACGATCAATATTCGCAATCCCATCATGCGCTGGAGTTCTGACCCGGACAACCGTCTCGATGTGGACAACTCTACCTATAACCGCACTCTGAATAACGATGCCGAAGTGCGCACTGTCAACGATGAAGACATCATCATGGTACGGCGCGGTGGCTATGATTTTTATCTGTATCAGCGCTCGCGCATCGAAAGCGCCATCAACTATTACGTGCTCTATGTCAGTCTTGCACTGGCGGGCATGGTGCTCTTTCTGAATTACCTGATGGTAAACAAACTGTTAGACCCGGTACGCTTGCTGAGAAAGGGTGCAGAAAGAATTCGCCGCGGCGATCTGAGCTTTCGCGTACAAACCAATCGTCAGGACGAGTTGGGTGAACTCACTGAAAGCATCAACCATATGGCTGATTCCCTGCAGTCGATGCTGGAGGCCAAGCGCCAGCTATTGTTGGCAATCAGCCACGAATTACGGACGCCGATTACCAAGGCCAAATTACGGCTCGAATTCATGGAAGACTGCGAAGAGAAGGAACAGCTTCGCGAAGACATCGATGAAATCGATCTGTTGATCTCCGATTTGCTCGAAGCCGAGCGCCTGAATAATGCTCATGCCGTATTAAGTGATGAGCCGGTCCTGTTCGCAGAGTTTGTCGCCGGAGTGAGTGAATCGTTCGAAGACTATCCGGGCGGACTACTCGTCGATGTGCCAGATGAGGACCACGAGCTGGAAATCGACAGGCTGCGTATTCGCCTGCTGATAACCAATCTGCTGAACAACGCGATTCGCCACGGTGAGAACAATCCTATCAAGGTGATTGTGAGGTTCCACACTAAAGGCGTCACGCTTGAAGTCATTGATCAGGGTGAAGGGATTCCGGCTGAGCATCTGTCCCATATTACAGAGCCCTTCTACCGGGCAGACAGTTCCCGGCAGCGCAACACAGGCGGCTTCGGTCTTGGTCTCTACCTGTGCCGCCTGATTGCCAAAGCTCACGGGGGCGAACTGACTATCCGAAGTGAACTGGGCAAGGGAACGCACATAACTGTGCAGCTCCCTCCCCACCCGCCGCGCATGGATTCCGGCGACGGAGCATAATCAGTTTCTTTCACTTATGCTGCAGATCTGCGGCGTCCGGTGCGCGTGAAGTGCGCGATCAGCATCAGAATCGTTAGCAACGCCGGAATCAACGCGGTATTGATCGCCTTCAGATTGGTTCCGAGGCGTTCGATATCCTCGGTCAGCTGATACTGCACATCGCGCAATCGTCGCCGCGTTTCAATCATCTCTTCATTAAAGCGGTCGATCTCTGCCTGAATCTCCGGCGTCACCTGACCAATGGGCTGGCCGTTCTCATCGGTATTGAGCTCAGCAAGTTGTGCTTCTGTCTCAGCCAGACGATCCAGCAGTTCGGCCTCCTCGGTGCGCAGTCGATCATCAGCTTCACGCTGCAATTCGAGTACGCGAGTGAAAGGGCGTGAGTAACGACCTCTACCGCGAATACTTACCAGATCCGCACCACCACTCATGTTATCGAGGGCATTGATCAGCAGATCACCGTTATTGGCAAACGGCTGGGGAATACGCTGCCCCAGAAACTGAGCCACCTGCACCCACATGCGGTCGGTAAGAAAATCGGTGTCTGCGAAGAGCAGGATATTCACTGCGCCTTGTGACTCGCCGATGTGCGGAGGCAATTCTTCTTCAGGCTCGGTGTCTTCTGCTGCGACTTCTTCCGCCGCCTCGTCAGTCGCTTCCTCATCAGCTTGCACAGGATTGTCAGCGCTATCGTCAGACTCTTCAGCTTCTTCTACTGGCGGTTGCGGGCGCCCATCCGGGAATGCAGAACTGATCGTACCGCTCACGCGCGCGCCGATCACATAACTCTCCGGAGTCGCGACGAACTCGTCAAACAATACCGATGGGTCATCCGCATCCTCCAACAGAGTACGGGCCATCAGCATCGAATTGGCAGAAGATTGCATCAGCGGCTCAAATCGCGTGCTGGCGTCGGGTAACGGGGCAATGGCACCGGCTGTCGACAGATTGATCGTCTCCAGACGGCTGGTGATGATGTCCTCACCATCGACATTGTCGCGCTTGATGCCGATCATGCCGAGATGTGGCATGGGCCTGGAGTCTTGCCCCATGCGGACGCGCAATGCCAGATCGCTATCGGCGACGACCACGCTGTTATCAAATTCGACACCCCAGGACTCGAGCAGACGTGGCAGCTCTGAACTAATGCCTGCAGGTATCAGATTGCCCTCGGCCATACGCGAGACCATTGAGTCAGCGCTGGGATCGAGAAAGACGATTGTTTGCCCGCCACGCATGACGTGTTGATCGATGGCGTACAGCGTCTCATCCGAGAAACCGCGCGGATGCACGAGCATGAGAATATCAACGTCTTCCTCAATCTGAGTGACGTTACTACCCAGTCGGCGCACTTCGTACAGCTGGCGGACATAGTCCATGATCATCCAAGGGGGTGTCGCCTGTCCGGCCATCGGGTCATAGCCGCCATCGATATCCAGCCCTGTGATCAAACCGATTACGGTCAAGTCCGGATCTTCGACCTTGCTGATGAGTTTCATGAACTCATATTCCAGAAACTGTTCCTGATCGGGACGCACCAGCGGCATGGTTTCGAAGACAGGATTGGCCAGATCGCTTTCCTCACGGCGCACGACCAGACCAAAATAAATCCCGCGCCCACCTTGTGTAACCGGAACCGCCTGAATGCCATATTGGTTGGCAAGATCTTCGTCTTCAGAAAACGGTTCGGGATCAATCATGGTGAGGCGCAAATTGCCATTACTGGCAATGACGATTTCCTCCAACAGCTCCTGCACGCGCGTTGCGTAGGTTCGAATCTGTGGAGAATCCTCTGTGGCGCTGTCTGAGTAGAAGAACATGATTTCCATCGGTTCACTCAGATTGCTCACGATATTTTCAGTGCCCTCGGAAAGGCTGAATAGCCCGTCCTCAGTCAGGTCCACTCGCCAGCCGGGCAAGACAGAAATGAGCGCGACCGTAACAATCAGGCCAACGGCGATAGCCAGCAGGCCAACAGTTGAGAATAAAGACTTCTTGTTCATCTGCTTCGCCTCCTAGTTCGCTTTCTTCATTTCAATCACGATGGCACTGGCCAATAGCCAGGCTGCGATGAAAACGGTGAAGAAGAGCAAGTCCCGAATATCGAGAACGCCCTTCGAGATGGAATCGAAATGGGTCAGGAAACCCAGTGCAGAGAAAGCATCCACAACGCCCTGTGGAACCCAGTCAGGAAACGCATTTAGCAGAATCGGCGAGCCGATAATAACGAACAGGAAACAGATCGCTACTGTCAGAATAAAGGCTATAACCGAGTTACGGGTACATGCTGACATGCAGGAACCAATGGCAAGAAAGCCCCCTGACATCAGCCAACTACCAATATAGGCAGCGAAGATGACGCCGTTATCCGGATCGCCGAGGTAATTCACTGTGATCCAGATAGGAAAAGTCAGTGCCAGCGCGATGCCTGTCAGCACCCAGGCGGCCAGGAATTTGCCCAGCACTGCATCGGCTAATCTAACCGGTAGGGTCAGGAGTAACTCTATAGTCCCTGTTTTGCGCTCATCGGCCCACAGCGTCATCGCGATGGCTGGCACCATGAAGAGGTATAGCCAGGGATGAAAGCTGAAGAAGGGCAGGAGATCGGCCTGGGCGCGCATATAGAAGCCACCCATGTCGAATGTGAAAATGCCATTGGTGATCAGAAAGATCACTACGAAGATATAGGCGAGCGGAGTGGAGAAATACGCAAACAGCTCGCGCTTGAAAATAATGCCAAGATTACCCATTACGCGGCCTCCTCTGTTCGCTGAGTGATGGTTCGGAAGACATCTTCCAGCTGGCCTCGCTGCACATGAAACTCACTGACAGGCCACTGTTTGGACTGGGCAATCTCGGAGATCTTTGCGTAAATCGTTTCGCCCTGTTGCGCCAGAATGGTAAATGCCAACGGATCGGTATCGCTCTTCTCGATAGGCCCGATGCCCTGTACTCCGTTCAGATCTGCGGCGATATCGTAAGCACTGTTCAATCTGACCGACACCGCATGGTGGTATCTGGAGCGGGATTCAAGTTCCGCGGGCGTGCCATCAGCGACGATGCGGCCCTGGGAGATGATGATGGCACGGGTGCAGACCGCGGTGACTTCTTCAAGAATATGCGTTGAGATAATCACGATCTTGTCGCGGGCCAGATTCTTGATCAGCTTGCGCACATGATGTTTCTGATTCGGGTCGAGACCATCGGTCGGCTCATCGAGAATGAGTACCTTCGGGTCATGCATGATGGCTTGCGCGAGGCCGACGCGTCGCTTGAAGCCCTTTGACAAGGTATCAATCGTTTGGTGACACACTGATCCCAGATCAACTTCGTTGATTACACGCTCGACTCTCTCTTTGAGTTCAGCTCCGCTGAAGCCACGAACGCTGGCGATGAAGTTCAGAAATTCCAGCGTCGTCATATCGCCATAGGATGGCGCCCCTTCGGGGAGATACCCTATCAGCGATTTGGCGGCTATTGGCTCTTTGGAAATATCATGGCCATCAATGGTGACCGTGCCCGCCGTGGGTGCGAGGAATCCTGTGATCACTTTCATCGTCGTGGACTTGCCCGCTCCATTGGGTCCGAGAAAGCCCAGAACTTCGCCTTCCTGCACGGAGAAGCTCAAGTCATCGACGGCGGTAAACTGCTCGAATTTTTTGGTCAGATTCTCAACTGCAATCATTGTTCAACCGGCCTCTTTATCGTCGTCTTATTGGGATGGCGGCCCTTAAAAGGCGCCACCGACCGTGTAAAAATGAGTTCGGAAATATAGGGGTGTTGCGCCTTGTTTTCAAGGACACTGACGGTTTACTCCCATTGCCCTGCCGCAGCAGAACAACGGTTTGCACGCCTCGCTGGACAGGCGCGGGGAGCGAATAGACGAAAACCGTCGAGCCCGCGAAAGGGTGGGTTTATAGCAGCGCCAGCGTTATAATCGCCCGCTGCCCCTTTCGAGCTGTTATGGCTCCCGGCAAGAGCCAGCAAATACGACGCTTTAAGCCACGTTTGAACAACGGAATCAGGATGAGAGCCAACTCCGCATCACCCAAATTGACTGTGCTACTGCTCAGCTCACTGTTGCTGTTTGGCCTGGCATCCTGCGGTCAAAAAGGCGGTCTCACCCGACCAGAGCAGGCCACTTTCGCGAGCACTGCTCGTTAGAACTGGCGGAACTGTCACCGACGCCTGCCACAAACACTGCGACCCAAGGAATCTTTGATCGATGGATCATTTTAATTATCAGGGCGACGCGCTCTTCGCTGAAGACGTGCCCGTTGCCGAAATCGCCAGGGAATTTGGCACGCCGTGCTATGTGTACTCACGAGCCACATTTGAGCGCCATTACAAGGTGTATGAGGATGCGCTGGCGGGCGCTCCGCATCTGGTCTGTTATGCCGTCAAAGCCAATTCGAATCTCGCAGTGCTCAACTTGCTCGCCAGACTCGGTTCCGGATTCGATATCGTGTCCGGTGGTGAGCTGCAGCGGGTGATTCAGGCTGGCGGCGATCCAGCGAAAGTGAT
>JASBUV010000014.1 GCA_030147705.1 Gammaproteobacteria bacterium | reverse complement strand
TGCATGGCGCTGGCTTCCTCGATTCTCTGCTCAAAGGAATAGTAAGCAGGGTCAGGCGAACCAGTTCGCTTATAGCCACCACCATAGTCAGCGGATTGCTGGGGAACATGGCAATGGGAGAAGCCTATATCTCCATTATCCTGAACTGTCAGCTGTTCGCCCGAAAGTTTTTGCAACAGGGTCTCGATCCCGCCTTGCTCTCGCGTTCTGTGGAAGAGGGCTCCACCATGACCACAGCCTTGATACCATGGACTACCGCTGGCGCTTTCTATGCAGCAACACTCGGGGTGCCGGTACTCGACTATCTACCCTACGCGTTCTTCAATTATCTGAATGCAATCTTTGCGGTAGTCATGGCAGCCATGGGGATTGGTTTGCTACGACGCAAATCGGATTGATAGCACTCTGCCTGAGAGTGCGCTACACCTGATTGGCTCGTTCGAGGTAGGAATCAAGAACAGCGATCTGATCCTGAGTGAACACATAGCCTAATTTGGTCCGACGCCAGAGGATATCGTCGGCTGTGCGCGCCCACTCGGTTTGTTGGAGATACTCTACTTCGCGCTGATACAAGCCATTTCCGAAGTGTTCACCAAGGTCACTCATACTTGCTGCGTCACCTATCAAAGCTGCAGTTTCCGATCCATATGTTGCACACCAGCGCTCAAGTAGTGCTCGCTCAAGCCAGGGGAATTTATCCTGAATCCCTGAGCGCAACTCGGTGAGTTCTGCAAAATCTCCTCCCGGCAGGGCTACGGAGCTGGTCCAGTCTGGTCCGAGCTCAGGAAAGTAATCGGACAACTCTTCCAGTACATGCTCAGCCAGCACGCGGTAGGTGGTTACCTTGCCACCATAGACTGACAGTATTGGATGAGGGTTTTCGATCTTCTCGATTTCGTAATCACGAGAAACTTTGCTGGCATTCTTGCCTTTCTCATCGATAAGCGGACGCACTCCAGAATAGCTATAGACAATGTCTGTCTGCTGCAGCTGCCGCTTGAAGTAATGATTGACGATGGAGAGCAAATAGCTCGATTCTGCTTCGCTGATCGTCGCTTTGCCCGGGTCTCCTACATACTCTTCTTCTGTCGTTCCCACCAAAGAATAATCCTGCAGATAGGGAATAACGAAAACGATTCGTCCATCATCATGTTGCAACATGAAGGCATGATCGCCTTCGTGCATTCGCGGCACCACGATGTGGCTTCCCTTGACCAGACGGATCTCGTGCGGCGCCGGCTTCTGAGTGAGATTGGCAAGCAAACTGGCAACCCACGGCCCGGATGCGTTCACAAGCACCTTACAATGGCGCACCACTTCCTGTTGCCTGAAGTGGTCGAACAGCCTGACCTTCCAGCCGTCATCGAGTGCTTCAATCGCGACACATTCACAGCGCGTGAGCACTTCTGCCCCCTTGCGATGAGCCTGTAGCGCATTGAGGACGACTAATCTGGAATCATCGACCTGGGCATCCCAGTACTCAAAGCCCGTACGAATACTTGCATCCAGCGGACTGTCGGCGTCGTATCGCACTTTTCGGGAGCCCTTGAAGTGGCGACGTCTGGCGAGATTGTCATACAGGAACAAACCGGCCTGAATCATCCAGGCCGGGCGCGAATTTGCCAACTGGGGTATCTGAAATGCGATTGGGCGGATGATGTGCGGCGCCGCTTCTATCAGCACTTCTCGCTCTTTAAGCGCTTTGCGCACGAGCAGAAAATCGTAATTCTCAAGATAACGCAGTCCACCGTGGATCAGCTTGGTGCTCCAGGACGACGTAGCCCCGGCAAGATCGCTTTTCTCACAGAGACAGACACTCAGGCCTCGACCCGCTGCATCAGCAGCGATACCGGTGCCATTGATCCCCCCTCCAATTACCAGCAGGTCTACTCTGCTTTCCATGCGTGTTAATCCTTTTAATGAGTACCAGGTCGCTCGAATTGTGCGCACTGCTTTCCCTGCAATGCGCCAAAAATGCCGGTCAGTAGTGTAACATAGGCCGCCGGACTTGATGTGACAGCGACTTGCCACATACCGCTGCAATCGTACCGTGCAGCACTCTAATAAGAACGTTAACGGTCAGTAAAAAATAAAAACCATGAAACCACTCATCCTCGCAATAGATCAGGGCACCACAAGCAGCCGAGCATTGTTGTTCGATACCGATGGCAACCAGGCTGGCTTGGGGCAGGAAGAATTCAGGCAGCATTTCCCAGCGAATGGCTGGGTTGAACACGACGCCAACGAAATCTGGAAAACGACACTGAGAAGCTGCAAAACAGCGCTGAAAAATGCCGGTGCCGATCCCGCCGCCATAGCCTGTATCGGCATTACCAACCAACGCGAGACAACTGTCGTCTGGGACAGGCAAACCGGAGAACCAATCTATAACGCGATCGTCTGGCAGGATCGGCGGACCAGCGATTTCTGTCAGACGCTTCGTGATCAGGGACACTCAGAGACCGTACAGGAAAAAACCGGCCTTCTGCTCGATTCCTATTTCTCGGCAACAAAGATCCGCTGGATACTCGACAATGTCGAAGGCGCACGCGCACGCGCCGAACAAGGTGAACTCGCATTCGGCACGATCGACTCGTTTCTGCTCTGGAGACTTACCGGCGGAAAATCCCATGCGACCGATGCAACCAACGCTTCGCGAACCATGCTGTTCAATATTCGCACGCAGCAATGGGACAAAGAACTTCTGGAGCTGTTTTCCGTTCCCGAATCGATGCTTCCGGAAGTCAAGGATTGCGCGGCTGACTACGGCGTGTGCGAGAGCTCACTGTTCGGTCAGCCCATTCCGGTGACGGGCATACTCGGAGATCAACAAGCCGCTGCTTTCGGACAGGGCTGCTTCGACTCGGGTATGGCGAAAAGCACCTACGGCACCGGCTGCTTCCTCCTGATGAATACTGGCTCAGAACTGGTTACTTCCCGAAATCGCCTGTTGGGCACCGTCGCTTATCGCCTTTCTGGAGAGACGAAATACGCTGTTGAGGGCAGTATTTTCATGGCCGGTGCCACAATGCAGTGGCTGCGCGATGAAATGCGCTTGCTGCACAATGCCTCACAATCGGAAGCGATGGCACAGGATACTGCCGATGATCTGTCTGTTTATCTCGTGCCAGCCTTTACCGGATTGGGGGCTCCCTACTGGGATTCAGATGCGCGCGGCGCAATCTTCGGAATGACACGAGATACAGGAGCCAAAGAGATTGTCACCGCCGGGCTACTTTCAGTGTGTTATCAGACTCGCGATCTGGTAGAGGCTATTGCCGCCGATGGCGCTACCTTGCAGACTCTGCGGGTCGACGGTGGCATGGTCAGCAATAACTACCTGCTTCAGAAGCTCGCAGACATCCTGGCCTGCGAGGTGCATCGACCAACTGTGATCGAGACCACCGCATTGGGAGCCGCCTATGTCGCCGGCCTGCACATTGGCCTGTTCTCTTCTCTCGAAGAGATTCAGAACCGCTGGCGACTCGACCGGGCCTTTATTGCCGAACAAAGTGAAGAATGGCGGGCGGCGCGTTATCAGGGCTGGCTTGAGGCAGTCGAAAGAACCCGCTCCTAGCCATCCAATCCTTCAAACACAATTAAACTAGCAGTCGTACTATGGAATTACATTTATTTCGTCATGGACAGACAAACTGGAATGCGGAGCGCCGCGTTCAGGGTCAGAGCGAATCGCAGCTGGATGAGCTGGGTCAACAGCAAGCACGTGAGCTTGGCGAGCGCATTGCTTCATTGGCATTCGACAAGATCTACTGCAGTAGCAGTCAGCGAACGCGTGAGACAGCGGCACTGGCCTTTCCGGGTCGGGAAGATGAGATCACCTATCTCGATTCCTTGCGGGAGATTTTCATGGGCCCCTGGGAAGGTCGGCTCTACGATGATATCGCAGCGGAGGAGCCCGAAAATTTCCAACATTTCTGGCACGAACCTCATCGCTACGCTGTTGCAGGTGCAGAGACTTTTCAGCAGCTGCAGAATCGGGCGATGACGGCAATCAATCAGTTTGCAATCCAGCATGCAGGCCAGCGCATTGCACTGGTAAGTCACGGTGCATTGATAAAAAGTGCACTCTGCCACATAGAACAACGGCCCTTAAGCGAGCTCTGGGCTCCCCCCAAAATGCACAATTGTGCACACAGCATTGTCGTGTTCACATCAGGTAAGCCACCCCGTATCGTGCAATACGCAGACCAGGCACATAGCCAAGCCTGAGTCTGGCGGGCCAATCGTTCAGTCTCTGTTCTTCTTGCGCGCGCGTTGCAGCTTTTCTTTCAGCCAACGTGCCAGAGGGGGGATATCGGTAGCCATTAACGCCAGACCCAACGGAATCATCCAGAAACCCAATATGGGCAGGAAGCCAAGAAAGCCCATAATCAGAAGTACGAAACCCAAAATCCCACGTACCACTGGCGGCAAGTAGCGCCTTCCTTTTCGAAACAGCAAGTAAGCACTCGCAGCAATCCGTCGCTTGGGGTTTCTGTCATTCGAAGCGCGCTGTGCTTCGTCTTTTTGTTGCTCAGTCATAAAGAAACGCTCGAGTGCGGAAGTTAGATGCTATGGGCACTCAGTTGGAATTCAATGGTCCAGCTCTCAGGTCGCACTATGCTATTCTATGCAACTCAGGTCTGAGAAATTCAAATCTGCGCAACTCAGGCCCATACATTGCAGGAAGGATTCAATTGACCAGCAAGACCAACAATCTGGCACTCTACGCACTCGTCGCTGTTGGCGTCACAGCAATCTCTCAATATAGCGGTTATTGGG
>JASBUV010000004.1 GCA_030147705.1 Gammaproteobacteria bacterium | reverse complement strand
GGGCCGTGGTGAACGATGGGTTCGCCAATCGGTTTGCCCGTGATCACCAGCAGCCGCGTATCGGCTTCGGCTGTTATCGCGAGCGCGCCGCTGCGGCTCAGCCGCGCCAACTTGCCAGCAGTCAGCGGGTAGTCGTTGCCTGCAATTCTGGCTGCCCCTTCGTAAACATACACTAATGCCGTGTAAGACTCAGGCACATCAATGGCTGCCTCATCCTCGGCGGCAAAGTGCAGATCGAGATAGCCAGGCTCGGTTGTCAGTCCGTTGACCTTGCCTGGCACCTGATTGCCATTGATCGCCAGTGTTCCCGCAATAGCACGCACTGAAATATTGCCCAGCTGATAATCCGGAATCTGCGCAGCTGCGATGTCCTGATAACTGGCCGGCTGCATTTTTTCCTTCGCTGGCAAATTGACCCACAGCTGGAAGCCCCGCATGCGCCCTTCCTCTTGCTGGGGCATTTCGGAATGAATGACGCCGGAACCGGCCTTCATCCATTGCACATCACCCGGGCCCAATTTACCGACATTCTGCATGTGGTCGCGGTGTTCCATATAGCCTTCCAGCATATAGGTCACCGTTTCGAATCCGCGGTGCGGGTGTGGCGGGAATCCTCCGATATAATCAGCCGCTTCTTCCGAGCCGAATTCGTCCAGCATCAGAAAGGGGTCGAATCGTGCGAGGTTTTGGCCGCCAAATACCCGCTTCAGTTTGACACCGGCACCATCGCTGGCCGCTTGCGCGACCAACACTTCTTCAATGCTTCTGTAGGGTGTTTCTGTGGTCATTTCTGTTGCGCTCATGCTGCTGCCTCCTGCGCCTTGTTCGAGCTATTGTGCGCGTCCCGCTTTAATTGCTCAATCGCCGCATCAATCTCCGCTTCTGCACTGGCAAGCCCGGCTGCCCTTGGTTCATCACCCATCGACAGGCCACTGGCAGTAATAAAAGTGATGTCTTTCAGACCCAGAAAGCCCAGAAAGTGCCGCATATAAGGCCGCAGAAAATCCGTCTTGCCGGGTTCATGCTGACCTCCCATGGCGGTCACCAGAAACACCTTCTTGTCGTTCAGCAAGCCAACAGATCCCTTGTCGGTATATTTGAACGTCTCCCCTGCTCTCGCCACGTGATCATTCCATGCTTTCAGCATGGAAGGCACGCTGAAGTTGTACATCGGCAGAGCAATCACTACTACGTCCGCATTCTGCAGCTCTGTAATCAATTCTTTCGAGAATGCAGCTTTGCGTTGCTGCGCATCAGATCGATCGGCTTCTGGAGTCATGATCGCAGTGAGCCACTCGCCATCGAAATGTGGAATTGGCGTCTTGCCGAAATTGCGCTCTACGACATCCAGAGCCCCGACTACAGCACTGAGACGCTCCACCAGGCCGTCTATCAAACTGGTCGACACGCTGGCCTCGCCCAGAATACTGGTGGTCAGGCGCAGGACTTTGGTCCCGGACTGCTTGTCGCTCGCTGTGGCATTACTGTGCTTCAACTGCTCTATTTTACTCATCAAAGTCTCCTCCTCAGGTTCCTGTTTGTGCGGACTTGTACTGACTGCTAGTACCTACCGGGTACTGACCTCTCACGCTAAGGCGCGGATCGGTCAAGTTGATGAGTGAATGTTAGGGCAGATTATTCGATCTATTGCGGCAATTATTCGCTGTAATGCATCAGCTTTTTCGATATATTGAGTGCTGATTATGCAAGCACACCCCAGCACATCGGCTCCGGCCAACCAGATTCCCAGAATCAGTCTGGAGCAATGGCTTGCGTTCAAAACGGTGGTGGACACTGGCTCGTATGCGAGCGCCGCCGAGCGATTGAACAAGAGCCAATCGGCAATCAGCTACGCCATCCAGCGGCTGAATGAACAACTCCCCGGCCCGGTCCTCAGTCTGCGTGGCCGCAAGGCGGAGCTGACTGAGCTGGGCACGGTTCTCTATCGCCACGCCGAGCAACTGTTGAAACAAGCGTCACACGCCGAGACCGTGGCGCGCTCAATGGCCGCCGGCCTCGAATCTGAGGTCGTTCTGGCTATCGATAGCCTGTTGGCGATCGATGAGGTGGTGTGTGTGTTCGAAGAATTTTCGCAACGCTTTCCAAACACGCGGCTGCGGGTGCTGGAAACCACGCTCTCCGGTACAACCGAGGCACTCCTGGAAAGACAGGCTGACATCGTCGTGACTGCCACTACGCCACCGGGTTTTGTTGGCCCGATTGTGCGCAAGATCGAGATGATTTTCGTCGCGTCACCGAAGCATCCGCTGGTAAGCGACAGGGACGATGTCTCTGAACTCGAATTACAAGGCCATCGGCAGGTGGTTTTGAGGGACAGTGGCGCCAGACGCGAAGTGGATTCAGGCTGGCTGCGGGCAGAGCAGAGATGGACCGTCAGCCACTTTTCCAGCAGCATCAAGATAGTCAAAACGGGGCTCGCGTTTGCAATCGTGCCCCGCAACTGGGTAGCGGCAGAACTTGCGGCAGGAGAACTCTGCGAAATCCCTATGCAGCGCAGCCTGGCACGCAGTGTTCCGCTCTATGTTCTGCTGTCGGATCGCGATGCAGCAGGGCCTGCAACGCGCAGTCTCTTTACGGCACTCACCGAAGAACTGCGCCGTTAACCTGGATGGGTTTTACGGAAGGTCTGCCAAGAGTTGCAGCATGGCGAAGTGATTACTGTCCAGCTTCTTCTGTTCCAGAATCTCCGGGCGAGCGAAGTGAAAGCCCTGAAAATAGTCAAAGCCGATAGACCGGCAACGCTCGAACTGCTCGCGGGTTTCGATCCGCTCTGCGATCAGCGTTTTGCTACTACGCACCAGTGTCGCCACTTTGCGCGCCAAGATATCCGGATTAATCGCACTGATATCGATCTTGATGATGTCGACAAGGTGGCTCATCCGTTGCCACTTCTTGTTGAAGTCAAAATCGTCCAGCGCGAGACGATAGCCTCGCTCTTTCAGTTCTGTGCACACGGCGATGATTTCGTCGGTCGGTTCGACCGTTTCCATGATTTCCACCACGATCCGCTCCGGATCGAAGTAGCTCGGAAAGCGCTTGAGCAAGGAATGCTGCGGGAAATTGATAAAGGCAGTGTTGGCACCCACCAGACGCTCCAGCTCCAGCGAGAGCTGCGTGCGTGACACAAGGTCGATGGTTGCCTCTGACAAGGGCACGTCAGGGCAGGCATTCTCCCAGCTGTCACGAAAGAGCAATTCGTAACCCACGAGATGGCAACCAGCACTCACGATGGTCTGGCGCGCCACATAGGCTTCTGCCCGATCGGGATTCCAATCCATATTCAATTCTGATTGTTGCTGTCTGTGTTGCATGAAAGCTCCCTGCATTATAACAATCCCACAGGATTCTTCTCGGCAGCTATCGCCAGCAGTTTATTAATCACTCCAGGTTAAGGCTCTATTAAGTAACACCCTGTAGTCTCAGGGGGTGATATGAGTAAAACGCAGTGCGAGCTGCTGTAGATCAATTGGCACCCTGTCTAGTGGCGAATATCTAGTGGCGAATATCGAAATAACAAGGTGGCCATCCGACAAAGCCATCTGTCGGTAGATGCCAGACACACTGGATGAGTCCGACACCGCTCGCAGCAACGAGGAGATAACACGATGAGAACCTTGACTACCTTATTCGCCCTTCTGCTGGCCAGCCTGATCAGCTCTGCCGCACAGGCTGACTCCTGGCGACATGGGCGTGGAGTGGATCGATATCACGGGATCTATTCAACATCGCGCTGGTCGTCACATTATCCGTCTTATCGTCACCATTCTCGCAGTGCGTGGAACCATCACACGCGCAGCTATGGGCATTACTACTCCTCCGGCTATCCCTACCGTGGCAACTCAGTGAGCTGGTCCTTTGGTCACTACCCCTCCTGGCGCCGGCACGGCCATTCTCACCATCACTACAGCTCTTCCGATGCGGGGAGTTTTATCGGTGGGCTGGTGATCGGCGGGCTACTGAGCGATAGCCTGAGTCGAGCGTCCTATCGGGCGCCTTACCGTGCGACTTATGACCGCTATGAAAACGCGCCTGTTGTTCGCACGCGCGTGGTTTCTTCGCCAACCGTCATTCACAGCAGCACAGTTGTTACTGGATCGCGAACAGCAACCCCCAGGACGCGACTACTGCGGGATCTGCAAGGTCGCTGCTTTGAAATTACTCATGGCACAGATGGAACCGAGCAACGGGCCCAGCTACCGGATGAGTTTTGTACTTTTTGACCCTTTTCGAACTTTCTGGGCATTTCCGGATCTGACCTCTGCCAAGGAGGTATTTGCTGTGCAACGGTCATGCAAAACTGAAATACCTCGGGTAGAATTTTCTGCTGTGAACCCAATACTGTGCCCAATATTGTGATTGTGGCCCCGACGCCAGAACTGTAACCATTGCCGCTATGTTCCAGCACTTACGTTTAACAGCTGTTTCACTCATTGGCCTTGCTGTCGCCGCTTGCGCGACCTCGCCGCTCGATCGCCGCCAGGTCGTGCTGTATTCCGATTCCGATATGGCCAGACAAGGCGAGGCCGCCTATCGCCAGATGCAGGAGGAAATCCCGATCTCCAGCGATGCGAATCAAACCAGTTTCGTCCAGTGCGTCGCAGACCATGTGGTCAATGCACTGCAAGAGTCGGAGCGCGGCAGATACAGCTGGGAGGTCACCGTTTTCGATGCCGACCAGGCCAATGCCTTTGCGCTTCCCGGTGGCAAGATCGGGGTTTACAACGGATTGCTCGACGTGGCGGTGAATCAGGACCAACTGGCAGCTGTTATGGCCCATGAAGTCGCCCATGTACTCGCCAATCACAGCAACGAGCGTGCGAGTCAGTCCACGATTCGAACCGCCGGGCTGGCCGCCGCGCGAATACTTGGTGCTTCCGATACCGCAGTTGAACTGATCGACTATGGCGCCAATCTCGGTATCTTTCTTCCCTTTAACCGCACTCAGGAAAGCGAAGCCGATGTGCTCGGCATCATGCTCATGGCCGATGCCGGATTTGACCCCCAGCAGAGCATACTGCTGTGGGAAAACATGAACGCAGTCAGCTCCGAGCGCCCACCTGAGTTCTTATCCACTCACCCGTCACCGGAAACACGCATTGCGTCACTGCAAAGTATGCTTCCTGGCGCCTATGAGCGGCGTGAAGAGGCGAGATTGAGCGGCCGCTATCCGGATTGCACTTACGTTCGTCGATAGCGTTTGTTTGTGGCAGAAGCACACTACTTCTTTTCGATCTCCGGCCAGTTCTGATCTGCTTGTTGAATGAACGCCTCGATATCATTGCGAAACCGCTCATTGATACGTCGGTTGTAGTTCAGGTACAACTTCCCTTCATGAATCGTCCAGAGATCCGGTTCGGCACTGGCAGTATCTCCGTTGGCCACCGCAAAGGCACAATAACCTCCGTATTGCGGCGCATAGGCAGTCGGGTCTGCACGAAACATATCCAGATGTTCCTGCGATGAGAACTTCCAGACCGCGCCTTGATATTCGAACTGGAAGGCATCGCTGCCTTCGACCGGTTTACCCTCGGTGAAGTAAGCCACTGCATCGTAGCCGTCGATTGCTTCGTTGCTGAAAAAGCCTGTATAGACAGGGTCAACCGCTGCGGTTACGACCGCTGCGTAACTCAAACCAAGCATCAGGATCAGTGTTTTAAGCAGTGTTTTTAGAGTCAAGCGCATTTGTTTCTCCGGAATCCAAATGAAAGGAATTATCAGCTGTGAAGAGCAACTGGTGCAGCGTTAGCTGGCCTTTGCAGGCCTTGTAGATCACTGCGACGCAGCCAAAGAATGGCGAGTGCCGAACACCAGACCAGAACAGCGAGCGCAAACAGCTGGCCTCCGTCCCGCATGCCTGATTCATCGATCAGCACGCTAACTCCCAGTGGCGTGAACAGATGAAAAAAGATTGCTCCACTCATCACGGCCAAAGCGATCAGAGCGCCGGCGTACTGGGTTCGGCGAATAAGCAAGAGAACTGAGGCAAGTAGCTCGATGACTCCCACTGCGTAGCCGCCATACAGTGCAAACCATGCTGCTGCGAACTCGGTGAGAGGAAACTCCACCATCCACTGCCCGATGGTGCCAAAGATGTGCTGCGTCTCGAATGAATTCGAAAACTTGAAGAACAGCGACTGCACAAAAACGATGGCGATAAAGAGCGCGAGAATCCATGGCGCTCTGTCTTTCGAAAAAATCTTTT
>JASBUV010000001.1 GCA_030147705.1 Gammaproteobacteria bacterium | reverse complement strand
ATCGTGCGTGCCACTTCTTGCAATTTCAGGTTGTTGTCCATTGCAGTGCGAGTCATCATTCGGTGTGCAGCGTCTTCGCTGATGCTCTTGTGCCGCATGAGTATTTTCTTGGCCCGATTCACCAATGACTGGGATTCCAGTTGAGTTTGAGCGCTTTGCAATTCAGTACGAAGCGCCTGGAAACTTGAAAACTGTGCCATCGCAAGATCGATAATCGGTTTCACTTTCTCAGGATTGATGCCTTCCATAAGATAAGTAGACACACCAGATTTCACCGCTTGCTGAATATAGTCCGGATCGTCTTCCTGGCTGAACATAACCATTGGCGTAGGATTGTGACTATTGACTACAGCGAGTGATTCGAGGATATCCCGCCCCGGGAATTGCAGGGCGATAAGCACCACATCAGGTCGGTGTTGTTCAATCTGAAACAACAGGGCTGATGTGGTGGAAATAATAGAAAGCACTTCGAATCCCGAGGTCTGCAGATGGGCTTCAACCGCAGAGGCGCGGTCGGCATCATCATCGACTAACATTACCCGAAGTGCTTTTGCAGGTTGGTCCGACTTCAATTCATCTCCCTGGGTCTGAAGTCGCTAAAAGACGACATTCACCATAAACCAGAATTTGTCTGTGTCGACTGCGTATCCATCGCTGTCGTAAGTGGCATATTTTAACTGAGTACTGACCATTTCGTTAATAGCGAAATTCGCAATCAGATCCCATTCGCCACCATAGTCCGCACTGCCAAACTCTGCCTGAAAGTCATGATAGGTCGCGGCAACACCCACTTTCCCAATATTGCCGGAAACGGTCAGATAGCGATCTTCAATGCCGCTGGCTGGTGTGCCAAGAAACAAGTCAGTCCAGCCTTGCCATTTATGCAAGGTGGCCAGCGGAGTAGTGAAAGACTTGATGCCTGAGTCACTGCCCAGAATTTCAAATCCTGCAATCACTCTGGCTGGCCCAACCGGTAATCCGGCTTCCAGATTGATGTAATTGGCGCTGTAGTCTACCGGGTTGTTGGCAAAGTCATTCTGCGTCGCGAAGCTGGCAAGAATGCTTGCAGGTCCAAGAGTGCCGGTATAGCTGAGGCCTGCAGTCATTGATGACAGCGCACCCGCAGCACTGAAATCGAGAGCATAAACAAATCCGCTCAAAGTACCCCATTCACCCTTGGTGCTCGCGAGCAGGAAATGTGAATCGCTGTCCAGGTCTCCCAGCTGTGCACTGGGTTTTGAAGTATTGAAGATCCGATTGACGTTCCAGACGTAGCTGTAGTCGAGCGAGAAAGTATCATCGGCATAGCTGGCCGTAAATGCATCGAATGTTTGTTCGTTCTGTCGCCATGCAACACCACCAATAAAACGCTGCGCCGCATGGACGATGCGTTGCATCCCAAGGCGCGCCTTGAATCCTTCGCTGGCTTGATACTGCAGGTAAGCCTGGTTGACTTCGGTTCCGACCGGGTCAGCAATAATGGAGTGCGTGCCGCGGTATTCATCAAGCACGAAAGAGTCGTAACTGTCCGAGGCAAAGGTGCTGACATTATCGACTTCAAAGACGCCACTGAACCCGGAGACTGGAGCAGATTGCAGGGTCATCCGTGTAAGCACTGTAGAGGCGGCGGCATCTGCCAGCGCGTTGTCCTGATCAACCGTTTCGTGACGGAAGCGCATGCTGAAATTTACAGTTCCTTCTGAGACGGCGTTGCCCAGTTGTTCAACGACCGATTGTCCATGTGCCGCAGGAAGTCCCATACCCAACAGGGCGAGAGCCGTGAGTGATTGCGGCAGTCTTAGTTTCATCATGTTTTACTCCAGTGTGAAAAATTGCCAAATAAAAAGCCCGCATCCTCCAGAGTTGGAAGAGCGGGCTTCTTTGCCAGTATAAAATTCTGTCAAGCCAGAGCGGGGCTGCCAGGAGCAACAGGAAGATGGATTCCCGACTATTCCGTACTGTGCTTGTGAAAACTGTAAATACAATTTGCGTGCCAAGAATTGTATTCGGGATCGAAACTGCCGAAAATCGCGGACTTGTGGGCTCGGCTGCTTGCCAGTTACCGTTGAATAACAGCAACAAGGGCATTTGGAAATGCTCCTTTGCAAGGCATTGGGGTTTTGCGCGTCATTGTCACGCACTGCTATTGTGCGTGATCGGAGCAAAGCCCGCCAGGAGTCTGGCAGCAAAGGGGTTGGAAATAGGGCTCAGATTCATTGCCACTTTTTACCGATAGGCAGATGTCTTTCTGATAGCAATGGCGGCAAGCCTATTCATTAGCTCAATGACTGATCAAGGTGCAGATAAGAAGGATCGAAGCAGGGATGAATGAACGAGAGATAAACGCAGTTATTCTGGCTGGGGGCGAAGCCAGCCGCATGCGTGGCGTTGACAAGCCGTTTGCCCCTCTGAATGGAAGGCCCCTGATTGAGCATGTATTGGCTCGTTTACAAGGGAAGGTAGGGCAGATTGTTGTTAGTGCCAACAAAAACCTGGAGCGCTTTGCCAGTTATGGGCTCGCATGCGTAAGCGATGAGGAGTTTCCGCAGCAGACTCCACTGCTGGGAATACACAGCGCACTTCAGTATTTCACCAATGCGCGGGGAAAGGATCAGGGGGCTGAATCCTGTCTTTTCTGCATTCCGGTCGATGTGCCTGTATTTCCTGCCAGTCTCATTGCCGAATTGCGAGATGAGGCTGAACAATCGGAGAATGGGGTTGCTTATCTGCAGACACGCGATCAACCGCAGCCGCTGATCGCAGTGTGGTCACTGCGGAGTCTGCCGCTCCTGGAGAAAGCGCTGCAAGCTGGTGCATGGGGTGCGCTGGCAACGCTCAAGGCGCTTAGGGCGAGGGTGTTGCAGTATTCGCCTGTAAACGGCATCGACTTCGCAAATATCAATTCGCCGGAAGATTTGCAGAACCTGCAGGATCAGCTGCGCAGGGATGGTATCGAACTCTGAATGGCGCAATGGGCAGACATTCTCGCCGAGCGATGTTCTGCAAGTAGTCCAGGATATAAAAAAGCCCCGCCCAAGGGAGTGGGCGGGGCTGGTGTAGCCACCTGTAAAGCCTCGGAGGATGAGGCAGTGATCAAAACCGAAGGGGGCGGTTTGAACTTTTACAGGTGTCCAGTTGCACAGTAAGCAAGACTCTGACTAGCCTGTCTTGCTGAGCCCCTCATGTTGAAAATCCACAACATTGTCGCGTTTGCCGTTGCGACGCATGTGTGCATTTTGTGCCAGTCGGAAGTAATCGATCAGGGAATCAAGCATCTTGGCCTGTTCGCTGAGAGATTCGCTGGCGGCAGCAGATTCTTCAACCAGTGCTGAGTTCTGCTGAGTAATGTCATCCATGTTGACCACAGTCTTGCTGACTTCGGAAATACCCATTGCCTGTTCCTGACTGGCATTGGAAATTTCGCCAACAATAGTGGCCACCTTGTTGATGGATTCCACAATTTCTTCGAGCGCCTGGCCCGAGTTATGTACCGACTTGGTACCTTGCTCAACTTTCACCATGCTGTCCTCGATGAGTCCCTTGATCTCACTCGCGGCTTGCGCGCTACGGCTGGCCAGAGTTCGTACTTCATCGGCGACTACCGCGAAGCCGCGACCCTGTTCGCCAGCTCGGGCAGCTTCGACAGATGCGTTCAGTGCGAGCAAGTTGGTCTGGAACGCAATCTCATCGATAACGCTGATGATATTCGCCATCTGCTTGCTGGATTCCTCGATGGCCTTCACAGCGGCAACAGCCTCGGTGACCACTTTCTTGCCTTGCTCTGCAGTACCAGCAGCCCCTTTCGCAAGCTGATCGGCTTCGCGAGCGTTGTGGCTGGTTTGCTCGGTTGTGGAATTGATCTCATTCATGGTAGATGAGGTCTCTTCCAGCGCTGCAGCCTGCTGCTCAGTACGCTGACTGAGGTTGGCATTGCCCAGCGTAATTTCTTCGGCCCCTACGCGAACCTGACCAGAAGAGTTCTTGATATCGACGACAACTTCGGTGAGTTTCTCGACAGTGCTGTTAATGTCTTCCTTGAGTTTATGGAAACTGCCTTCGTACTCAGACTCAATCTGACGAGTGAGGTCACCGGCTGCGATAGCGCTCATGACATCGGAAGCATCGGTAATAATGGCTTCACACTGGCTAACGAGAGTGTTGATCGCTTCACCAAGTTCTTTATAGAAGCCTTGCTTGCCTTCTTGCTCGATTCGCTTGGTCAGATCACCGCGTGCAGCAGAGGCGGCAATATCCTGAACTTCGATCTCGATCACGTCACGCAGTTGATCCTGCATGGTGTTGACGTTGATCGCCAGTCGGGCAAAGCTGCCTTCATAATCT
>JASBUV010000294.1 GCA_030147705.1 Gammaproteobacteria bacterium | reverse complement strand
GTCGCCAATGCACAAGTCGATGCCATGGTTGAACGAGCTAAACAGATTTATGGCTAATGCCGCCAAGCTCGGCATTGGTAAGGAATAAGGTAGATGCCTTCGGATCACGCTATCAATCGCATCACGGTCGAAGTGGCCTACGCGACGCCTGAGAAGCAGCGCATTATCTCGCTACAAGTCGAGCAGGGCACCACGGCGAAAGCGGCTGTACTGCAATCGGGAATTCTCGATGAGTTCCCCGAGATAAATGTTGAGCAACAGCCCATGGGAATTTTCTCCAAGCCGCTGAATGGCAAAGGGCGAGCGCTGCCTGATGCGTATATTCTCGAAGCCGGTGACCGGGTTGAGATCTATCGCCCACTACAGATCGATCCCAAGCAGGCACGCCTGGAGCGGGCCAAAGACAAGGCAAGTGCGAAGCAAAAATAAAGCGATGCGGTACTTGCACTATTGATCAACTTTCAAACTCGATGCGCTTCGCGCATAATCCCGGATTCATTAAGCGAATGCACAATTCGCTTCACGCGCTATCTGCTGATTAGCTTTGGTAACCGTCTCTGATAAGTGTCACTTATAAAGATGTCTGATAATTCTCAACAGCCACCAGATAACAGACCCGAAAGCTCCGGCAAGCCGGATAACTCTGGCAACGACAATTCTGGTAAGGACAACTCCGCTAAAAAGGAGAGCTGGATCAAGCGTCTGGAGAAAGGGCTGCATGAATTTTACGTCACGCCCTACAGGCGTTCTTTCGCGCGCGCACAGCGTGATGAAGACGATTTGTTCATGCTTCTGGTTTTTGCAGAGACACTTGGCGTGCCCAATCCGGCTGCGTTCTACACGATGGAAATGCTGCCGCTAATCTATGATCGATTCCATGAGTGGCATGTACGCATGGGCATGGAACGTTCACCACTGGATCACATCAGTTGTTGTTAGATCTCGCCAGTAATCGCTCGCTGCTGTTTTTCGGTGGCAAAGGCGGAGTGGGCAAGACCACCGTGTCTGCAGCCACTGCACTTGCGCGTGCCAATGCCGGTAGCAGAGTCTTGTTGGTTTCGACAGACCCCGCGCACAACCTGGGCCATCTGTTTGATCGCAAGATAGGATCCAAGCCAGTCAAAATTACCGCAGGGTTGGATGTACTTGAGCTCGACCCGGAAGAAACCGTAGACCTGCACATGAAAGATGTGACGCGAGCGCTGCACCAACTCATGCCAGTCTCGCAGCATGGCGAGATCGATAAACACATGCGTTTGTCCCGTGATGCACCGGGTATGCAGGAGGCGGCGATTCTTGAACGTATCGCCGAGGTGGTCGAAACAGGGCTGCAGGATCACGATCTTATAGTGTTCGACACGGCACCTTCTGGGCATACCGCGAGATTGATGGCGCTGCCGGAGATGATGTCGGCCTGGACGGAAGGCTTAATCAAGCGCCGTGAGAAAGCTGATCGCTTTGCAGATTTCGTTCGCGAGCTGGGCACGGACTCGAGTATGTCGGATAAGACCATTGGCTCCGATAGCCCTCAGCAGGAGAAGGAAAGTCGAATCAGGCAGATCCTGAATCGGCGCCGCCTCAAGTTTGTCGGCCTGCGCGACAAGCTGGCGGACAAGAGTCTGACGTCTTTCGTCATCGTGCTGGCGGCCGAGCGCTTGCCAGTGCTCGAAACAATCGAACTGCACGAGAAGCTGCAACGCACCGGGATCAATGTCGATTGCCTCGTGGTAAACAAGCGCACACCTGCAGAAGGTGCTGAGTTTCTGAGAGAGCGCCACGCTCAGGAAGCCGAGCATTTGAAGCTGCTGGACAGCAAACTCAGGAAAGTGCCGCGACAGGAATTGATGCTTTATGCCCACGACGTAGTCGGTCTGCAGGCATTGGAAGCCTTCGCGAAAAATCTGCTCTGAACGAAAAGCACCGCTTTGCCTTTCTAACTACTCAAGCCAACTACTTGACCTTACTACTTGACGTAGAGGCAAGTTGCTACAAATAATACTGGCTCCTTGGGGATCGCACTGATAGTGTCTCCCGCGAGGTCTCGCTCAGTAATCAGATCGAGAAACCCGGATCAGTAACCTGATTCAGAAGTCAGAAAATCAACAATACTCATTGACGCTAACGCAATGTTTACCAAGCACAGTTCGATAAGCGTGTCTCGATTCGATTGGTTACGGCTGTCTCGCCGTGGCGCAATCGCCTGCATGCTCGCACTCAGTGCGGTATTGCTGCTGGCTCAGGGTGTTGAACTGAGCCATAGCCATGATGATATTCAGAGTCAGCTAGACTGTCAGATCTGTCTTAAACATGGCTCAAAAGGCAAGCTGCATGTGGCTTCAGGCATTAGTCTGGACCTGCGCAGCGCCTCTGTTTACGGCCTGGACATCCAGCCTGAACAACCTCTTCTGGCCTTACCACCGGCCAAATCCCGCGCTCCCCCGCAACAATCCTGATCAAAGTTCGCTTTTTGTTTTAAAGCCGCCGTCTGTCTGGCGCTGAAACTTCCGTTTCAGTTGCTGCGCTCAGGCGTGCGTTAGTCACAACAAGTTCAGGATTGGAATTTCATAATGAATGGATCAATAGGCAAGAACCGCCTGCAGATTGCGATCAAGTCAGTCATTCTGTCGGTGTCTCTACCGGCATCAGTCACTCTCGCTCAGGATAATCACGGCGCACTCACTCCAGAAGAAATTATCGTCAGCACCCCCTTTGCGCAAACCGCTGCTGAGACGGCTCTGCCCGTGGGCTCACTGGCTGGTGAGGCGCTACGCGAAAAAGTTGCTAATTCACTGGGCGAAACACTGCGTAATGAGATTGGCATCAACAGTTCATCGTTTGGCCCCGGTGTTGGCCATCCGATTATCCGCGGGCAATCCGGTAATCGCGTGAGCGTGCTGAGTAACGGTGTTGGTGTAACCGATGCCTCGAACCAGAGCCCCGATCATGCGGAAGGCGTCGAGGCAGCACTCGCCGATCGGCTGGAGATTATCCGCGGCCCTGCAACTTTGCTCTATGGTAGCGGCGCAGTGGGTGGTGTTATCAATGTCATCGACCAGCGTATTCCTGACCGACTGGTAGAGCGCCCGGAATTCTTCATCGAGCAATCGCACAACACGGCCAGCGGTGAAAACAAAACCGTCGTACGCCTCGATCTGGCGAGCAACTCCTTCGCGTTTCATGCGGACGCTTTTCGCCGCGACAACGACGATGTCGAGATATCCGGTTTCGCGGTGGATGAAGTCGCTCTGGAAACTCTCGAGGAACTCTTGCACGGGCATGAGGATCACGATGAGGAGCATGAAGATGAGCACGAAGGTGAACATGAAGGTGAACACGAGGAAGAGTTCGAGAACACCAACGGCTATATCGCAAACTCTCGCGGCGAGGCAGAGGGCGGCAGCGTTGGGTTTTCCTGGGTTGGTGATCGCGGATTCATAGGCTTTTCGGTCAGCGATCTGAGCAACAATTACGGACTCCCAGCAGGTACTCATGCCCATGCCCATGGTCATGAAGATGAAGGCGAAGAGGCAGAAGAAGATCATGATGCAGATCATGAAGAAGAGCATGATCATGGCGATGTGGAGTTTGTGCGCATCGACATGAACAAAACCCGGTACGACATGAAAGGGCGTCTCGATTTTCTCGATGGCCCATTCGATGCACTCAATTTTGCACTTGGCCTCACTGACTACGAGCACACCGAACTAGAGTCTTTTGAAGATGGTGATGTGGAGGTTGGTACTCGTTTCAATAACGAAGGGCTGGAAGGTCGCCTGACCCTGAGCCATTCACACTCCGAGGTACGTTCGGGTGTCTGGGGTCTGCAGTTTACTGAGACTGATTTCTCGGCTGTCGGTGAGGAAGCGTTCATTCCCCAGTCCGATGTCAGCAGTCTCGGCCTGTTCGGTGTTGAGCGATTCACACAGGGTCGCTTTACAGGTGAGCTCGGTATTCGTCATGAGTGGGGGGATATCAGTGGCGGCTCTCGCTGCTCAAGTTCCGAGGAGGCACTGAGCCTCAGCGCGAGTGCGCTATATGAGGTGGGCGATAACAACAACCTGCATTTCGGGTTGTCGCGTTCGCAGCGCACGCCGACTGTCGAGGAGCTGTATTCCAATATCGACGCGAGCACTTGCGCGGTGTACGCAGATTTCGAAGACCTCACACTCCACGCGGCGTCCAATCTGCTTGAGATTGGTGACGCGAATTTGGAGAAGGAAACCGCCAACAACATCGAGTTTGGCTTCCGTCAGCACGCTGGTCCGGTAACAGGGCAACTCAGTGTGTACCACAACAGCATCGATGATTATGTCTACCTGAACATAACTGGTGAAGAGTTCGAAGAGCAGGCAATCGCCCGCTATCAGGCCGCAGACGCAACATTTGTCGGTGCGGAAGGCGAGTTGTCTTTCGCGCTATTGGAGCAGGATGCAGCGACGCTTGAGATGACGCTGTTTGGTGATCTGGTGCGCGCTGAATTCGATGCCGGCGGCTATGTCCCGCGTATCCCCGCAGCCAAGTTCGGCAGTGAGCTGCGCTATTTTGGCGAT
>JASBUV010000289.1 GCA_030147705.1 Gammaproteobacteria bacterium | reverse complement strand
GCAATATTGCTACCTATCACAACAATGCAATGCAGAGCTGGGCGGTCACCACTGCCGGGGAGGTTCGCAATGTCTATGTCTAGAATGTCGCTGCTTGCCTTAACACTTCTGATCATGACGCTACCCGCCTTCGGGCAGTCGGACGCTCCACTCGTCAAACTCGGCACGCCGATCGATGAAGGACAACTCGAAGGATTCGATTTGGTGGCACCGCCCGACGGCAGCGGATATCCGGCAGGGAGTGGCACGGCGTCAGAAGGGCGTGAAATCTTTGCCACACGCTGTGCAGCCTGTCACGGCATGAATGGTGAAGGGACTTCGGCGAGCACGGTACTGGTCGGAGGCAACATGTCTTCCGAAGACACACCATTGCGCACAGTTGGCAGCTATTGGCCACACGCCAGCACAATCTTTGACTACATACGCCGTGCCATGCCGGCGGATGCACCCAAATCCCTGAGCAACGACGAGGTGTACAAAGTGACGGCGTTTCTGTTGCACCTGAACGGTATTATCGCAGAAGGCGAAGAACTCAACGCCAGGTCACTGGTCAATGTTGTCATGCCAAATGCTGACGGATTCGTCGACCAGAGCAGCATTCATCGCTGAGCGCAGCTTTTTGAACCCAGGAATAACCAGGCTATGATTTTCAAACAGCTCTTCGAACCTTTATCGAGCACATATACCTATCTTCTGGGTTGCGAAGACACAGGTCATGCTTTGCTTGTTGACCCGGTCGTACCCACGATGGAACGCGATCTCGAACTTATTCATGACCTGGGGCTGACCCTCAAAATGACTGTGGAAACTCATGTGCACGCAGATCACATCACCTCGGCGCTTCATCTGCGCGCATCTACTGGAAGTGATATCGCATTTCCGGGAGTCGACGAGCTGCCTTGTGCGGACATTCACGTAGAACACGGCGTCCCAGTGAGATTGGGCAGCATCGAATTGCAACCGCTCTTCACCCCTGGCCACACTGATGATCATTTTAGCTACCTGATCGGGGACCGCTTGCTCAGTGGCGATTGCCTGTTAATCGATGGATGCGGCAGAACGGATTTCCAGAACGGAGATGCTGCGACTCTTTACCAGACAATCACCAACACACTCTTCTCATTGCCAGATGACACGCTCGTTTATCCAGGGCATGACTACACTGGTAGACATGTATCCAGTATTGCCCAAGAACGGGAGCGCAATCCAAGAGTCGGTGGAGGAAAATCCGAAGCCGAGTTCATTGCCATCATGAGCACTCTCAATCTCGCCTACCCCAAATTCATAGACTACGCGGTGCCCGGCAACAAACTCTGTGGCAAGTGTCCGGAAGATCTTCCGGAACGCATGGAAGAGTACTGCCAACAGATGACCTTCAGCCCACAAGGCTAGACTGCTATTTATGGAAAGCTTCACACCCTATAGCGCACTGATCGGAGGACTACTGATCGGCGCAGCTGCCGCACTGACCCTCTATAGCAATGGGCGAATTGCAGGAATCAGCGGCATCCTGTCGGGGATTCTGGTCCCCAAAAGTGTTGATGCATTGTGGCGAATCATTTTTATTCTGGGCCTGCTTGCTGGCTCACTTTTAGCAGGGTTGATCTCCGCTGACGCGGTTGTTGTCGAGATTCGAACTACGCCCCTGCTCACCATCCTGGCTGGTTTGCTGGTAGGTTTCGGCACTCGCCTTGGTAGCGGATGTACCAGTGGTCATGGCATTTGTGGCCTTGCCCGGTTTTCGCGCCGCTCATTTACGGCAACCCTGTTGTTTATGACCACAGCCATAGTGACTGTATATCTGACGCGACATCTGCTGGGAGTGATCTGATGGACAGTAGCCCTGCGCGATTACAATGGCAGGCTGGTGCGGCGCTCTTTCTTGCCGGGCTCTTGTTCGGAGCAGGTCTCGTCGTTTCCGGTATGATCAATCCTGGTAAGGTTATCGGTTTCCTCGACATCACCGGGAGTTGGGATCCGAGCCTGATTCTGGTGATGGGCGGCGGCCTGCTCGTAACGCTACCGGCATTTCAACTCGCACTCAAATCCTCCCGGCCACTCTTTGAAAGCAAGTTTTACCTCCCCACCCTCCAGGTTGTGGATCGCAAATTGATCTCAGGCTCAATACTGTTTGGGGTCGGCTGGGGAATCGCTGGTTTTTGCCCTGGCCCTGCGCTCGCGGCACTGGTCACGCTGGATGGCGATGTGTATTTGTTCGTAGTTGCGATGATCGGAGGTATGTTACTCCATCACCGATTATTCGAATAATCCTCGATCGAAAATCGGCAATCTTTTGCACAGCTTGCTTTGCTGATCCCTCGCTACTCGCAACTCAGTGCAACTGCAGCTAACATCGTCAGACAAAACAACTACCCGGTTCAGCAATGATTAACTCCTTCAACACAGTCAGATCCCGATTGCTGGCACTCTGCATGTCAGCACCACTCGCGCTGCCCTCAGCGGCTCAAGAAACACCCCAATCCTGGTTTGCCAGTGGCCGGGCTGTAGTCGACAGGCACGTGGCGCTGCGCAGCACAGAAGAAACGCGAGTAGCAAAAAACATAATCCTGTTCATCGGCAGCGGCATGGGTATTTCTACCGTGACGGCGGCGCGCATACTCGAAGGCCAACTGCGAGGTGAGAGCGGCGAAGAAAATGCGCTGTCTTTCGAATCCTTTCCCAACGTTGCACTCGCCAAGACCTACAACGTCAATGCCCAGGTACCCGACTCTGCCGGCTCGGTCAGCGCCATGCTTACCGGCATCAAAACAAACACTGGCGTCATCAGTGTTAGTCAGAACGTGACTCGGGGAGATTGCGCCTCGCAAACCGGCAATCAAGTCATGACCTTTCTTGAGCGTGCTGAGATGCGCGGCCTCTCAACAGGAGTCGTAACCACGGCGCGGATAACTCAGCCAGGACCAGCAGCGAACTATGCACATAGCATAGACAAAAATTTCGAGGATGACGGCGACAGGAATCAACTCTCCTTCGCCGGGAGTTGCGCTGACATTGCGAGACAACTCGTTGAATTCTCCGCCAATGTCATTGGTAGCGATGGGCTCGAAGTTGCTCTGGGTGGAGGCAGAAGCAATTTCCTGCCACGCGATGGTATCGATCCTGAAACCGGCGACCCGGGCACAAGGCTGGATGGTCGCAATCTGACCTTGAACTGGCGCACACGCCATACCAACAGCGCGTACATCTGGAACAGTGAACAGCTGGCAGAGATTGACCCTGCACGCACCGATCACTTATTGGGTTTGTTCCAGCCCTCGCATATGCATTACGCGCTTGATGCCGAGAACGATCTCGCAGGCGAGCCGACTCTCGCGGAAATGACTGCCAAAGCCATCGAGATTCTGCAACGCAATAGCAATGGATTCTATCTGAGCGTAGAGGCCGGACGCATAGATCATGCGCATCATGCTGTAAATCCACGTCGCGCTCTGCAGGAAACCATTGCCTTGAGCGACGCGGTACGCACTGCAATGGAATTGGTCGATTTGAATGAAACGCTCATCATTGTAACTGCCGATCATGGCCACGCCATGAGCATCGCTGGCTACCCGGCACGCGGAAATCCGATCTTGGGCAAGGTCCAGGGCCTCACGGCCAACGGAAGAGTC
>JASBUV010000284.1 GCA_030147705.1 Gammaproteobacteria bacterium | reverse complement strand
AGGTATCAGGGTCGTGGAGGATAGTCGAACTGCAAGACTTCGGGACACTGATCACCGCGTGCCTCGCCGCGCACCCAACTCGCCAGTGCCAGTCGTTCGGGGTCGTCAGCCGAATACCAGCGCCGACCTCCGTTGTGCATCAGGTCACCACCTGCATTGGGATGCAGTGGTTTGTGCAGAAAGCGCGTGCTCTCCGGGCGGCCTGGATCAAGCAGATAGGACAGGGATTCGAACGCCTGTCGTGATTGTTCAACTGTCCAGTAACTGTTTGCAGGAGGCGGCACCGCAAACTCGCCACTATGGCATTCCATACAGGGCATGGCATTTTCAATTGGATTGGCGAACACCGGTTGAACGCAGGCGCGGAAAAACTCGAAATCCACCTCGACGACAGGATCTGCCCCTGCACTGGGGTCACCGGTTGCGATCCATTCAGCGATGACCCGATATTCGCTGTGCGTTACTGAGTCCCAGAAATTACCGCCAGAATGTCTGTCACCACCGGCGGTTGTTGCCAGAGGTGCCAAAAGTAGTCGACTCGTCTCGGGTGCGGACGGATTGACCAGCATGGCAACATTGGCAAAATTCTGGCGCGACTGTTCCTCGGTCCAGAAGACATTGCCGTTCTCGGATGTCAGCGGCTGCAAGCCAAGCGGCGCATTGGCCTGCGAGGTATGACACGCCACGCAGGAGGTGTCCGTGCCGACAAAGCCTCCGCGATGGCGCAGGAATATCGGCTCTACCGCGGCCACATAGAATTCGAAATCCAGTCCTTTATTCGGGGCGACGCTAGTGTTTGCGCCGGCGCTTGTGTTGGGGTTTGTGTCGAAGGGTGGTGCACTGTCCTCGCTGCAGGCAGAGAGCAACATGGCACACAACACGACAATCGCTTTGCTGGTCATAGACTGGTTCATTGTACTGCTCCTCCGGCTTCTCCTTGCGCCTCGCCTTGCATCTCTCCTTCCCAATCCGCGGGCATTATCGCCGTGAATATGCGTTTGGGGGCTTGTCCGACCGGAAAGCGATGAATAACTTCTTGGGTCTGCACATCTACCACAGCAGTTTCATTGTGGCCTGATACGCCGACCCAGAGATATCGGCTGTCTGGTGTTGTCGTAATCCAGGCGGGGTTGCCAATATAGACTCTGCCGAGATACTCAAAGTCGGGAAATGAATAGCCGTAAATGTGAGAAGTGGCACGGCTGGAATGCCAGACCTGGCTCTGGTCAGGAAGAATCACGATGCCATGGCTCGGTGCACTCTGAATGCCGTCAGCTGTCTGGTCGATACGCGACCAGGAGTCGTCTGGCGGGCTGATTTTGTGTATGACCTCCTGTGTCTCCCAGTCTATCTCCCAGAACCCGTGCCAGCCGCCTACATTCACAAGTAGAGAGCGAGTCGAACCATCGGGATTGGTCGTGAAAGCGATGGGTCGTACCCCACCTGTAAAAGGATTCTGGGAGTAGGGTATGGAGAGTTCCCACAGGGTTGCATCAGTTTCTGTGTCAATGGCGATGATCTCGCTGGCGCCTATCATGCCGCCAACAGCATAGCGCCCATCCGGCGTGACAAAGGTGTTGTGCACACCGCCGCCGGTTTCGATATTGGCAATAATCTCGTGGCTATCCATGCTGATCACCTGGATCAGTGGCTGCTCGATAATCGCTACATAGACTTTGCGAGCCGACATGCTCGCCGACAGATTGTGTGGTCCCGCTGCGAGTTGAATACGATCGACCAGTTCCAGGGTGCGGGTATCGACGACGTCTACCGTGTGATCGTGCTCGTTGGTGAAATAATAGTAAGTACCGTCAGCGTGTACTGTAGCGCCGTGATTATGGGGAAGGTTCTCGATATAACCTACTTGCTGCATCGTGGCCGGGTCGAACACATACACATCGTCGCCAGCAGAATTGGTCTGCAGAATACGAATCGGCCGGTCAGTTATCGCGCCGGTTACGGTGTCGACCTGATAGGTTTGCGCCTGCAATGACAAGCTGAGGCAGAGACAGAAGATGAGGCCAGCTGCTGAGCAGTGGTTGGCTAGCGGAAATACTATTCTCACGAGGACCTCCGTTTATTATTGGTATTCGGTGATCGGGTACGAAAATACTACTTGTCTCGCTGCAAAGTAGCACTCGCAAGATTCGGGCGCAATGGCGGACGTAGCGGAGTTGGGCTTGACGCCGGTAGGGAGTTGCAGCGCCGGGGTGGGATTTAAATTGCAGGCATAAAAAAAGCCGGCTCTTTCGAGCCGGCTTTCTTGTTTTCAAGCAATGTGCTTTCGCGTATCGCTTAGAAGTTGTAGCGAGCTGTCAGTCGCAGTGAGCGCGGTAACTGATAAGAAACCGGCTTCAGGAAGTCTGGATCAGCAGCACCGGAAGCGGTGTCGCCTTCTTCACTGACACGAAGCACGCTGTCGGCGTTCATGACGTTGAAGACATCCAGGCTCAGCAACAGATTGCCTGCGTTACCGAAGTCGAACTGGTATTGCGCAGTCAAGTCAACTTGCATGACGTTGTCGGTACGACCCAGGCTGCCACGTGGTACGGCTTTGCCCTGACAGTAGTGTGATGCTGCACCGTATTCCTGTGCGAAGACATCAGTCGGGTGCTCACCGAAGCAGCTGATCGGACGACCAGATTGCCACAGCAGGTTGGTACCGAGACGCAGACCGTTGTCGAACTGATAGCTACCCCATGCCTTGAAGGTGTGGGTGCGATCGTTAGGCAGACGGCCTGAAGAGAAGTCAACCAGACCGGGTTGGTCGAAGTTGGTAGTAATACCCGCATCGTCCTGACCGTTGTCTGACTTCACGTAGCCTTCGTGGTTACCTTTGCTGATCGCGTAGGTATAGGACAGGTCTGCTGTCCAGCCATCGGCCAGTGGTCGGTTCGCAGTCAGCTCGATTGCGCGGTATTCACGATACGCTTTGTCGTATCCCAGTTGTGCAGCAGACAGGTTAATAGTCTCGTCTGTCTCTGGAATGTAGACACGCATCGCTTCGCCTGGATTGGTCAATACGTACTGGTGGAAGCCACCGAACGCATCTTCCACAGTTCCGCCAGCAGTCCAGGTGCCAGTGCTGTTGTAGTAGTCGATTACCGCTGCGTCGATCGCAACGTCTTCGATAGTAGTACCCAGCTTACGCTCAATACCTTTAATGCTCAGCTGAACGTCATTATCGAGAGTCCACTGGTAACCCAGAATGTACTCTTCCTGATACATGGCATCGAGGTTGGCATCTGCTACAGAACGAGTATCTGGCACAGTACCGTCGCCGAAGACGTCAGTACGGTAGATTGGACCCAGGCCTGTTGGTACGCCCTGGCTGTCTACGCTTGTACCGTTCCAGTCGTAGTAGTCGTGGATGTAGGTTTCGTTACCAGCCATACGGATGTTGGTGTTAGCCGCGATCGGCAGGTGGTATTTACCCCAGTTTGCGAAGATCTTCGAACGGCCGTCGCCAGCTGGATCGAATACTGCAGCAAGGCGTGGTGCCCACTGATCTTCAACAGATACGAACACACCGCCCTCAGCATTGAGGTTTTCGAAAGATTCGTTACGAATACCCAGCTCGAAAGTCAGCTTGTCGGTAACTTGCCATACGTCCTGCAGGTAGAACGCTTCAGAATAAGTGGAGTAAGAACCACCTACTGAATAGTTACGACGGCGAACGTTGGCGCCCTGAGGACACTCTGTTGCCACGTCACAGGAGTTGTAAGTGTTGCTTGGATCGCGCAACCAGTACACACCACCTGAGTTAACTGTGGCTTCGTCGGAGAAATTGTCTTCGTTATCGATACCGAAGGAAATTTCATGGTTGTCGAATCCAGTCCAGGTCATGTCGGCACGGAACATTTCGCGTCGGTCCTGACCTTTGGAAACGGTGAAGTTTGTCCACTCACCAATTGCCTGGAAACCACCGTTGTATTCATAAACAACAGGGATGTCAGCAGTCGCTGGCGCAGTAGTACGGTTGGCTTCGTTCTCACCATAAGAAACGGAGACTTCGAGATCATCGCCGAAGTTACCGGTATAAGTCGCAATCCAGTTCTCACCACCTTCTTCGTAGATGGTGTCACCCAGAGATGCGCCGCGCGTGTAAGTTGTTGGATCGAAACCGTAGACAGATTCGATACCATCACGCTCGTCAGTAAAGTGTGTGTACTCTACGTGATGTTCAGGAGTGATGTAGCCGTCGAGCTTAACACCCCAGAAACCTTCGTCGACGTTGTAGTCGTAGTCACGAGCAGACTGGATACCTGCGTAACGCTGCTCATTGTCTACATCGCTGTACAGAGCGTAGAAGAACAGACGATCTTCGATAATCGGGCCAGAGGCGTAAAGATCGTAAGTAGACTTCTCATTCACATCCAGCGCGTTAGCTGCAGCGAATGTGTCAGGGCTGGTTTCAAGCTCGTCATCATAGTAAGCGTTGATACCGAAATCCCACTCGTTTGTACCGCTCTTGGTAGTCGCGTTCATTACACCACCAGTCGAGCGACCGAATTTGGCAGAGTAGCCACCGGTCTTGACCTGAATAGTGTCGTAGAACTCGAAAGGTACCTGGGAGAAACCAACACCAGTACGGAAGTTGGTAGTGTTCAGACCGTTGATGAAGCTGGTGTTCTCAGCAATAGATGCACCGCCGAATGAAGCAAGGCTGTTGCCTTTGGCGGAGACGTTGGCGCCACCGAAACGGTTATCACCCAGTGTGGCACCCGGTGCCAACAGAGCGACAGATGTCAGGTCACGACGAACTGGCAGTTCCAGCAGTACGTCAGTGCTGATAACCAGACCAGATTCAGCAATGCTGGTATCAACAGCAGCCATACGGCGGCCAGTAGATACGATTTCATTGATGACGCTTGTGGTAGTTGCCATCGTGACAGTGGTAGCACCACCGATGGAAACGCGAACATTCATGGTATCAACAACAGAGCCGTTCTGAAGTACGCGTACTTCGTATTCGCCTGGAGTCAAACCACCAATGTCAAATTCGCCACTGTTATTAGTAGCTTCGCTACGAGCCGTGCCGCGAGCAGTGCTGACTACTTCAACTACAGTGTTAGAGCTTGCGCCCTGAACCACACCGCGGATAGTACCGTCGGTGTTCTGTGCAGTAGCCACACTCGCTGTCAGCAATGCTACCGAGCAGATAGCAGCCGACAAGCTTTTGCGGACAAATCGCGTACCACGATTTGCCACTTCCGTGGATCGTTCTTTCATATTGCCCCCTGATGGGTAAGTACTGTTTATTTTTGTTGCTCCTCAAGCTCCCGTCTTTTTTGTGCCACGACTCCGGGATCCCGAACAGCAGAATCACGAAACGAGCGATTTTTGTTAACGGTGTTAACTTTTATTAACGGTGTTTATTTGAGCGCAACGTTGGCCGAATCCTACCAGCTTGGAAGCACCCTAATCTAGTCCTAAATGCTCAGAATCATTGAATATTTTTAGGGCTGTCGAGCGCCTGCTAGAAGTTCTTGCACAAGGGGGGTGTGAATTATGAGTGATCAACTTTTACAGGATTTTGTTGCATATCTGTAAGATACTGTTTTTCCGTAAAGTTTTGACACAGGTTGTTACATAAACTGTGTCTAATTGTTACAAAACTTGTCAGACTGTAAAAATCAGGGGTTTTGCACGTCCCGTCCAGCGGGGAATTATTTTTGGCAAAAAAGTGGAATTGGAGGGGATTTTCCGCGCCACAATGACCAGTAACTGAATCATTGACCACAGGAAAGCAGGTTTTCAGGATTCAACTGCGGCAGCTCGACGACGCTGAGCTGCAGGCGAGACACACCACCGGGTCATTTTATGGATCATCCGGACTGCGAATGTAGGGTGCGCAGCGCCCTGTCGCCACTCAATCGGCTACTCTACAGCTCTGAGGCTGGCAACCTCTCTATGCGTGAAGCGATCGGAACGCCAGCATCCAGGCGTGGTCTGTACACGGAGTTTCGAAGACGCTGGGCAATAAGTTCCTGATTACTCTCTTCCAGATCCGCACCCTGACCGACGATGCCGAGATTGGCCACAGATCCGTCTTCTTCGACATCAAAGGACACCAGACCAGTTGGCACATCGCGTTGAAGCTGGATCTGGTTTGCGGCACGAATGGTCAGGTCACGAATAATGTTGCGAGGCTGGCCCATTAGCGAAGCCCCGACAGTTGCCGACAATCCGGCGTCCGCCAGCAGATTATGCGCCTTGCGATAGTTTTCCCTGGCTCTGGACATATCCCGGAGCAGGAAATTCATATCGCCAAGCTCCAGATACGCTGTCGCCATTACATCAGCGGACGTTGCAGGCTGGGCCTCCAATGTAGAGATCAGCTCAGAATAGGCTGTCAGAATCTTGCGAATCTCATTTTGAAGTGCAGCGGCTTTGGCTTGTTGTCGGCTTTCAAAAAACTCCGGATTCGGAACCTGGGTATTGCTGCAGATAGTGACTGGCTGACCGTTGCGAATGACCACATAGCAGCGCTGACCGCTGACAGTTTCAGGCGCCTGGGTGTCGAACTCGTCATAGGGTGTTGAAGAAATATCAACGGCGTTGAAGTAATGGGCAAGGCTCTGTTCGCGGGTGTAAGTAATCAGTTTTGCAATGCGGTTGGGATCGTCATCGGACAACCCCGCTCGCAATTGTTCGTAATAGTTCAGAGCGTCTGCAAGACTGTTGCCGTCTTCCCCGGTGTCGAGATCATGGCGATAGGCATAGATTTTCCAGCTGGTAAAACCTCTTACCCAGCTCTCATAAGCCGGATCCGTAGTAGGGACGGATCGTTCTATAATTGACATGGCGATGAAGAAATCCCGATCAACCAGTTCCCAATCGCGATTTTCACTCGCACTGCGAATCGCGTCTTCGAGAAGAGGCAGCTGTGATTCGCTGTACAGCCCTTCCTGTATGCGCATAACCTGCAATGCTTGCTCAAATGCATCGGCAGCTTCATCGTGGCGATCGAGATCAACCAGTGCTTGTGCCAGACCCAGATTGATTTCAATGGTGTTGGCATTGAAACCGGTTTGCATGTTGGCGAGTGTTTGCCGGTAGTTGACTACGTCGGCTTCCAGCGCAGAAAGTGTCTCATCTGCCTCAGTAGTTTCAACCCCCTCATCGCTGGGTTGTTGCTGAGCCAAAACCGAATGTATGGGAGCGAACAGAATGGTCAACAATGCAAGGTAGCTGACCGCGCTCACTGATCTGAGTTGTATCGTCATTGCCGTATCCTCTGTCTTGCAACGGAAGAATCAAGATGTCGATGGGGTGAGCCCGCGCCCCGCGATTCGAGTGGGTGGTGAAGCCAGTCCGCGCTCAAGAGGCTGAATACTCGCAGTTTCCCGAGGTCCTTGCGGAAATACTGCGCGGGTTCAGCCATTAACGGTAGCGCTAAATCTGACATGAGTCCAATACCGTGAATGAGTTTCGCGATTCTTGTCTTGATCCAATAGACTTGGTGGGTCTGAATCAGGAATGTAATGCTGTATACGCTTATTACTGTTCAGTAGATGAACGCAAAGCGTTGGCTAAACTTTCATTGAGACACAAGCAGCGAGTAGTAAGCAGGGAGACATAGGGAATACGGACATGACTTCATTTAACAAAATTCTGCAACGCGCAGAGCAACGCAAAGGCGGCGCCTCTGCATTGAAAAAACTGATGCCCGAGGTAGCTAGCAAGGCAAAGCTAGGCAAGACAGGTGACGATCGCTTTCTGGCAATGATGACCAAGTGCATTAACCAGGCCGGCTTCAGCTGGAAAGTGATTGAAAACAAATGGCCAGAATTTGAAGAAGCGTTCCACGGATTTAATCCACGCACTTTAGGGCTACTGTCGCCGGAGCAATGGGAGGCCTATGCCTCCGATCGCCGTGTTGTGCGCAACTGGCAAAAGATCAAGGCGCTCCAGGAAAACGTCTATTTCGTCCAGCAAGTGAGCAGAGATCATGGTGGCTTTGGCAAGTGGCTCGCCGCATGGCCCATTGAGGATCAGGTTGGTTTGATGGCTTACCTGAAGAAGCATGGTTCGCGATTGGGAGGTCAGACCGCGCTATGGTTCTTGCGTCGCATGGGTAAAGATTGCTTTATCTGTTCTCGGGACGTAGTGACGGTATTGCGTTCGACAGGGCTGGATATCGCTGAACAGCCGACCAGCAAAAGAGACCTGTTAAAAGTGCAGGCGCAGTTCCTGCAGTGGCATGAGCAAACTGGTTTGCCTTTGAGCCATCTGAGCCGCATTGCTGCTTGTTCGGTCGGTGAGAATTACTTGTAGGTTACAAGTGAGCTGAGTATTCCCGGTTCGACTCGAATCTGAAGAACAGAGTATCGCGCCAGACACACCTCTAAAAAACAGAGTGGTTCCCGGTCATAGGCTATCTACAGAGTGTAGAGTGGGATCAGGCGCGGCGATTAAAAATCGAAATCACCGGCTTGGACGTCGCGCTGGCGATTGATTTGGAAAACCGCATGGCGCTGTGGGGGAGTGTAGAGGTCGTGAAATTGGCTTCTTTTTCCGCCGATTCAGCGGACGACATGTTCATCAGCACCAAAAGCAAGCCAGCAAGAAGCGCAGCCACTAATGTGGCTCGAATAGTAGCTATCTTTGCATCTTGGTTTACACAGAGGCGGGAGAGCTTAGAGATGGAGCGCTGCAACATGTCCATCTGCTAAAGCTATCACAAGATTTCTGTGTATAAAAGTAACGTATTCCACAGGTTTAGGTTTTTTAGTAACTATCTATGTATCCAGCCTATGCATCCTGCGCTCTGCCTGACTCGTTAGCTTGCGGGGTTTTCAGCCCCGAATTCACCGGTATCCCACCGTAATAATGGGTTTGGAGCATGGAAATCTTGAAACTCGTGGGCTATAACCCACGATTAGCGAGTTATAGCCAGAGTCCAAGCTGACACCAAATGCCAGATTATTCGGGTAATGGAATGCCCCTCTCATTAAGGATTTCCGCGAGCAAGCGACTGCCGTTAACGCCCGTAGGGAAACCTGCATAGAGCGTGACGTGAGCCATCATCTCTGCCAGTTCCTGTGGCGTTACACCGTTATCCAGGCCACGATTAATGTGCACCCGCAGCTGATCAGTCTGATAAGCCGCTTGCGTCATGGCGATCGTGATGAGACTTCGTTCTTTGCTATCCAGCTCCCCAGTGCGAGTCCACGTTTCACCGTAAACCAATTTGTCCAGCAACTCGTCGAGATAAGGCGCCGCGGGAAAGCGTGCGTCCGGCAGATCGATGTCGCGACCTTCCATGACTTCAGCAGCCACGCGAGCGGCATTCACTGCGGTGGGAAACCCTGCATAAAAAGCCACATGGGTAATGATCTCTGCGATTTCATCAGGGGTCACACCATTATCCAATGCGCGGCCCACGTGATGGCGCACCTCGCTGGAGGCGTACAGCGCAGTACCGACGGCAACCGTAATTACGCTTCGGTCACGCGGTGATAGCTCTGATCGTTTCCAGGTTTCGGCGTACACAACCTGATTCAGCAAATCGCGAAGATAGGGTGTTCCCGGGAACGCACCAGGAAATTCCTCTTCGGGATTACTGGGTGGTTGTCGCGGAGATGCGTTGGGTGTTGCAGCTGGCAGGCCGCGCTCCGCAAATACTTCGGCAGCGACGCGAGCTGCGTTAACGCCTGTTGGAAAGCCCGAATACCACAGGACATGTGCAATGATTTCAGACAATTCGGCCTGAGTGATGCCATTGTCCAGAGCGCGACCCATGTGCAGCCGAAGCTCATAGGTTGCGTAGAGTGATTGATTCACCGCCACCGTGATCATCGAGCGGTCGCGGGCAGACAGTCCAGGCCTCTCCCAGATGTCACCGTATAAATACGTGTCGCGTACCTGCCCCAGATAGGGAGCAGCATCATAGGCACCCGGTGGGGGAGGAGGCTGCTGCGAGAAGCTGGTTGAAAGAGACAAAAGCAGTATGCAAGAAATCAGGATGCGCATAATTCACCTTGTTTGTTGTTGTTTTATTGGTTGTTGTTTTAGTAGCGTCGGCAATGGGCAGTCTCGACGCGCGAGCTGACGCCCAACCCGTTGAATAGGCAGGGTAGCACTTCTTTTCGAACACTGCTTCCAGAATTGGAGCAGACAGAGTGGAGCAATAGTAAGACTGAATCAGTCGTATCTAGCTAGCGCTGGTGACAGTGTCATCCAACACATTCGCTATAACCTCGGCGAGCTCCTGAGCGCGATAGGGCTTGCGAATAAATCCCTGCATGCCTTTCTCAATCAAGCTCTGCGCCATGCCCTCCTGACCGAATCCGGTTGAGAGCACCGCACGGATGTCTGGATCGATCTCGCGAAGTTTGTCGAAACACTCATCGCCGTTCATGCCAGGCATCCGCCAATCGAGCAATACCACGTCGATCTGTTCCCGTTGATCTGAGTAAAGCTGCAGAGCCTCAACTCCGTCTCTGGCAATGATAATGGAGTAGCCGAGCGATTCGAGAATAAAGCCGACAGCACTGCGAACATCCTCGTCGTCGTCAACGATCAAGACCGTTCCCTTACCCTCTTGCGGGCTCAGGCTGGGGGCTGAATCGATACTGCTCTGTGCCTCTACAAGAGGCAAAGTAACGGTGAAGGTAGTGCCTTTGCCGAGCGTGCTTTGTACGTCAATGTCGCCACCATGATGTTCAATGATCCCGTACACGGTGGCGAGGCCCAGGCCCGTGCCCTGACCCTGCTCCTTGGTAGTAAAGAAGGGTTCAAAAATGCGATCTCTGATTTCGTCCGGGATGCCCGGCCCATCATCACGGACCGAAAACTGCACTAGCTTCCGGTTCTCGACGCTGCTCTTTAAAGGATTCTCTGCGTCTGCTGACTCAGTAACTTCGATGTTGAGCGCAATCGTGCCCCCATTGCTGAGGCTGTCGCGCGCGTTAACAATCAGATTCAGTACTGCAAGATGCAGCTGATCCGGATCGCCGAACACATAATGCGGTTCAGTTTTGGTATCCCAGAGAATTTTTATGGAAGGATCGGCGGTTTGTTTCAGCAAAGCCGAGACCTCGGTAACGATCGCGGTCAGATCGAGTGACTTGTTTTCAAATTTGCCTCTGCGCGCGAATCCCAGGAGATTCTGCGTGAGCTTGCGTCCCCGCTCTGCTGCAGCCGTGATGACAGCACTGGCTTTTTTGACTTCAGGCCCAAGATCGGATCTGGATTCCAGCAAGGTTGAATAGCCCATGATACCGGTCAAAAGGTTGTTGAAGTCGTGCGCCACGCCACCCGCCAGCGAACCGATCGCCTCCATCTTTCGCGCCTGAAAAAGTTGCGCCTCCAGCATCGCTTTTTCGGCTTCCTGGGCTCTGCGTTGGGTGATGTCTCGGGTAACCCCGACGTATCCGACTGGTTGCTTGTCCTC
>JASBUV010000281.1 GCA_030147705.1 Gammaproteobacteria bacterium | reverse complement strand
CTGCAGGCGCTGACCAGCAGAGTGGCAACAAGCAGGAGAAGTATTTTCGGTCGGAGCAATCCGCTGCGGCTGGATCTTGTGACGTGTATGGATTTCATAGGCTGCAGAAACGAGTCGTTCTGCCAGTAAGTGTTTATCGCTTGTTTTCTTCTTGTCTGGCTAACTGGTTGAATTGAAAGCCTTTATGTGCGAATCAGGCGTACAAAATCCACGCCTGAACGGTGAACGATGAAATCATATTTCAGCGGAAAGAACAATCGGTAGGCAAGACAGAAATCGCAGCGAACTGGCAGTCCCTCGCTTCGCGATCAGGTGCATTGATCAGTAGATTTGACCTCAGGCGATTACGCTGAAAGTCGTCGTACTTCTTTGTGTTCCTGAAGTGGTCGGCGTTCTCATTGATCGACACGAGCACTGGAGTCACTAAGTGTCAGTAGCCTGTGCCGGATCAGTTCTAGTCTTTGGCGCGATCCGCACCCAGCGTATCGTGGACATTTCCCGAGAGCGATTTTTCCTGATCGAGGCTGCGGATCAGCACCGCTGATCCGCCCAATACAGCGGCGCCGAAGGTGACGCCGATGATCAGCATAATGCGTAGCATCATGTGAACCTCAATACCAGTGATCATGAAGCCAACTTCAGCGATTACATTGACCAGCACAAGTGCAATGGCAAATGTGATCCAGACAATATTGCGCAGAGTCTTTGCATTCTTGTTCATCTGTATCAACCCGCCATTGCAAATGTGATTGGTAAAGTTTGCGATTTACTGAACAAACAGGTCTTCGGGCTCTACTTCCTGCACTGCTCCGAATCGAGTCAGTTCATCGGTATCGATTATCGACAGGTCACCAAGAATCGAAATGAGCTTGGGTTTGTTGGCAACGTGTTGTTGCTGAAACTCTATCATGTCCTCGATACTTGCCGCCTGCAATTGTTCGAATCTTTGACGGCGCGGATCACCCTGCAAGCCGAGTTGTTCCCAGCGGTGTACAGAGGCGATCACTTCGCGGAAACTTATTTTGGATGTGCGATAACGGTTTAGCAGCGAATTTGCTGTTTCTTCGAAACGTTCGTTCGAGGTCGGCATGTTGTCGATCAGATCAATGAACGCGTCCAGCGCATCGATTGTCTTGTCGGTCTGTGTGCCGATCACTCCGAGCATCATGTTTTGCGCATCGGCGCGGCTACCTTGTGAGTAGGCGGCAGAAGCAGAATACGCCAGGGCGCGCGCTTCACGAAGTTCCTGAAAGACTACACTCGACATGCCGCTTCCGAAATAGCCCGTGTAGAGTTGCGCCGCAACAGTGTCTT
The DNA here is from genome assembly GCA_030147705.1 of Gammaproteobacteria bacterium. Lineage (GTDB taxonomy): Bacteria > Pseudomonadota > Gammaproteobacteria > Pseudomonadales > Pseudohongiellaceae > UBA9145. Next base: position 4,939 of record JASBUV010000281.1, on the reverse strand, counting down.
CCTCATTGAACACCCCATCACCAAATTCGATTCGCACCTGTGCCTGGGCTGTAGGCTGATCAACCACAAGAATCTCATTGGCGCTGATTTCTCTGGCGCGTCGGTTTCGGTAGGGAGGAGTGTCTGCCAATGACTCTGCGACTGGATAATGCTCTCGCAGAATTGCAACCACATCCTCGAGTGGCAAGGATCCGGTATAAGCCAGTGTGTGCTTGAAGTTCAACAGTTCTGCGGGCTTGGCCAGCAAGTCTTCAAGCCGAGCCGCCATGATTTCATCGCTGGTGAGTGCTTCAAGCATCGGCGACTCTTCGCCGTAGCGATTGTAAAGAAACAGCGCGCGGGCAATTGCAGCCGGTGAGCTCTTCTGATCCTCTCGTCCTTTCAGGGTTATCGCCTTGAGTTGTTCCAGCGTGTTCGCATCGCTGCTCGGATTGTTGATCAGCTCCATCATCATATCGAGGGATGCTTCAAACTGCTCATCCAGGCCAGATAAAGACATGCCAGAGGCGCTTTCGCCAGAGCGGAAGCGGAATTCACTGCCCATGCGATACCATTCTTTCTGCAGATCTGCGTTGCTGCGTGTACCTGTTCCGGCGACATCGAGCAGCGCACTGGAAAGTGATAGTAATTCGTCAGTTTCCGTCCCCACCTCGATATTGACCGAGAAAGTGAACAGATCATTGAGTGGGTTGGGCGCGTAATAGAGTTCCACCCCGTCAGCAAATTCGACGACGCGATAGTCCTCGTCTGCTACGACATAATCGGGCTCGATCGGTTCATATTCCATTGCCAGAATGGATGCGGCGAACTCAGACTGCCGTGTTGGGTCGATGCTCACGGCATCGATCTGAGGCTTCTCAACCAGTGGAATATCCGCTGGTGCATTGATGCGATAAACGGCAACGTAGTCATCGCCAAAATACTTGTTGGCAACATCTACAACGTCTTGTTTGGTGAGTTCTTCCATGCGTTGTAGTTGGGCAACGTGGTGGTCCCACTCGGCGCCTTCAATAAATGACTGGCGCATCGCGCTCACGCGTGCGGTATTGAATTCCAGGCTCGCCTTTTCGTTCTTCTTGAAGTCGTTGACGATGGCGGCAAGTATCCAGTCTTCGAATTCGCCGGCTTTTATCAGCTCGATCTGTTCCAGAAGCAGTTGCTCCACTTCTTCCAGTGTCTGATCCTGTTTGGGTGCGCCATAGAGATTCTGAGTGCCGTAGTCATTCAGAAACAGCGGAGAAGAGCCCGCTTCGGCGACAAGTTGTTGCTGATTAAGGTTGAGATTGATCAGCCCTGCGGTGCGATTGTCGAGAATCATGTCGAGCAGAATCAGCGCTTCCTTGTCTGCGCTGCCATTGCCCGCAGTGCGAAAGGCGAGTGACACTTGCTCTTGTCCGGGATATTGCACTGTTGCGCGCTCAGCACCTTGCAGAGGTTCCTCTACCCAAGGGCCGACTTCCGGCACTGGCTTGCTTTCCCAGTGGCCAAAATGATCAGCAATCAATTCGATCGTGTCATCAATGTTGATATCGCCGCTGATGAAGATGCCCATGTTGTTCGGTACATAGTAGGTATCGAAATAGTTCTGGATATACACCAGGGAAGGATTCTTGAGATGGTCAACCGTGCCGATTGTAGGTTGCTGGCCATAGGGATGCACCTTGTAGAGCAATTCATCTACAGCGGTACCGATAACACGTGACGGGTTGTCGAGCGTGCGATTCTTCTCTTCATACACTGTTTCCAATTCGGTATGGAAGATGCGGAAAACCGGGTCGACGAAGCGGTCAGATTCAATCAGTGCCCATTGCTCGAGGCGATTCGATGGCAGGCTGACCTTATAGACTGTCTCTTCATGCCAGGTGTGCGCGTTGAGTCCTGACGCACCCATGCTGTTATAGAGTTTGTCGATTTCGTTTGGTACAGCGAAGGCAGCCGCTTGCTGAGCGACACTGTTTATTTCTGCGTAGATCTCTGCGCGTCGCGCCGTGTCTGTGGTTCGGAAATGCTCCTCGTAGAGTGCTTCGATGCGATCGAGGTAGGGCTTCTCTGCCTCGTAATCGATAGTGCCGAGGTTCTGATTGCCCTTGAATAACAGATGCTCGAGATAGTGAGCGAGGCCGGTAGCGTCGGCCGGGTCGTGCTTGCTTCCGGCCCGAACAGCGATCTCAGCGTAGAAGCGAGGCTCTTCGTGATTTTCAGTGAGGTAAACCTTGAGGCCATTGTCCAGCTCGTAGATATGAGCATCGAGTGGATCCAGAGGATTGGGCGTGTTGATGCGTCGGTATCCAGGACTCTCGGGAGCCGGGTCCGGAGTGGCCGCCTGCTGGGTGGTTTCCGCAGGCTCGCTACAGGCAGCAAGGGCTACCGTTGCAGCGAGAAGAATTGGTGCTGGGGCTCTTTGTAACCATACCGCTGAAGTTCTTGTCAGCCAATCCATAGTGATAAAACTGCTTGTCATCTGCATGCTCCTGATAGGCTGACGTGCCTGTTTTGGCTCCTGTCAGCTGCTGCTGCCTGCTCTTGAAAGGTCCGGTAAGGCGGAGGCGATTCTGCCTTTCGTCGATTGCAATGTCCGAGCACAGCGACGTATTCGACGTGACTGTTGCTCTGGGGCAGCTCGACCCAAACCCTGTTGGCGCTGCCGGATCCCGTGACGAGCAGCTATGGTAAGAAAAATTGGCTCAAAATCATAATGATATCCCCCGTGCTGGAGCTTCGCTTGATCGCGTGCATGAATGAAATCGTCAAGAAGCACGTATAATCAGGCGCTTATCGCAAACCATAGGCTTGGAGTGCGCGTCCAAGACACACCATGAAATTCACCAGAATCACATTGCCCATACTGTTAGCCACGGTATTCGGATGCACTGGCACTGACTACAAGCGTAGCGCCGATGACGAAACCTATGCGGTTATCGCTGAAAAGAGCTCAGCCGTCCCCGGTATGACAGAGCAAGTTGTTATCGACGAGACTCCGGAAGTCACTCTGGCTGGATTGCCGGTTAACACTGATTCCTTCGAATTTCTGGATACTGAAGCGGACAGCGAAGTCGGTGCCACCATTCTGAGTCTGAATCAGGCACTGGATTTCGCCTTTCGTCATAGTCGCGAATACCAGAATCAGAAAGAAAGGCTCTATCTGGAGGCACTGTCGCTCACCTTTGATCGCTATCGTTACACGCCAACGTTTTCAGCCTCTGGCAACGGCGAGTTCGAATGGGATGCACAAGATCAGTTCGTAACTGATATGCAGGCACTCACGGGGATGCGTCAGGTGTCTACCGTGGAGACTATGGATGCAGGCACCAGTCTCGGTGCGCGCTATCTGCTCAAGGGCGGCGGCGCGATTGCGCTCAATCTGACCAATAACCTGACCCGTTTTCTGACTGGTGATGCCAGTCAGATACGCAGCAGCGCACTAATAGGATCCTTCACCCAACCTTTGCTACGCGATTTTGGTCGAGCTATAGAGACAGAAAATCTCCTTCAGGCGGAACGGGATCTGCTCTATCAGCTGCGGGACTTTACCCGCTTTCGCAAACAATTTGCCGTACGCATCGCCTCCCAGTATTACTCGGTGCTATTGGCCCGGGAAACAGCACGGAATAATTTTGCCGGCTTGAACGCCAATCAGCTTTCTCTGGAGCGAGAACAGGCTTTTCAACAGGAAGGCTTGCGGACACTATTGCAGGTAGGGCGCCTGGAGCAGAGCGCGCTGCAGGCCGATTTGCGCTGGACGTCCTCTATTACGCGGTATAAGAGGAGTCTGGACGATTTCAAGATACTGCTCGGGCTGAGCGCGAGTGATAATATTGTGCTCGATGACAACGAGATGCAGCTCTTGTCCGAGACAGGCATGAGCATCCCGGATGTCAGCGTCGAACAGGCGATTGAGTTGGCAGTTCAAACCCGGCTTGATCTCTATACCGAACTCGATCGGGTGCAGGATGCGGCGCGTCGCGTCGATGTGGCTGCAAATGCCTTGCTGCCAGCACTGGATTTCAGCCTGGTCGCATCAGTCCCCGATTCCCCTGGTGGTTCCCTGGGAGAACTGGATTTCGAGAATGCTGTGTACACAGCTGGATTGAATTTGGATCTCCCTCTGGATACCAAGCTGGAACGAAACGATTACCGTCGTGCGCTCATCGACTACGAAGCGGCGACCCGCAATTATTTATTGGCCAGAGACACTGTTGTTCTTGATGTTGTCGATACCTATCGACGTATGACTGAGGCTCGGAAGAGCTACGATATCAGTCTTGCCAGTGTACAGATTAATGAACGCCGAGTAGAAGAAGCGGAGCTGCGCGCTGAGCTCGGACTGGGAGATATTCAGGATACTGTGGATTCCCAGAATGACCTCACCGCTGCTCGTACCGATTTGATCAGTTCCATTGTGGATCACAATATAGCGAAGCTGGAATTCTGGCGGGACGTAGGATTGCTCTACGTTGACGATTCCGGTCAATGGGAGGAAGGCACCAATGAGCCTCGATAATGAAGACAGCAAGAGCAGTAACAACGGCCTGGGCGAAAACGCTGCCAGGCTGAAGGATTTGCTGGCGCGCATCGGCGCTAAGATTCCTGACCCTGTCCGCAGTCGTATCAGCGCACTGCAAGCTGCCTATCTGGCTGCCAGTCGACGAACACAGTATGGCATCGCGGGTGCTGTTGGTGTGTTGGTCATTGTGCTGTTGGTGAGTACGGGCGGTTCAGACAGCGGCAGTGCATCGGTGACGTTTACCGCCCGTCGCGGGGATCTTGATATCACCGTTCTCGAAGGGGGCACGCTGGAGGCCCTGCAATCCCAGGAAATTCGCTCCATGGTCAAGGGGCGCGACGGCGTCAAGATTCTGAGTATTGTGGAAGAGGGATACCGGGTAACGGAAGAGGATGTCGCTGCTGGAAAAGTGCTCGTCGAACTGGATACAGCGCA
>JASBUV010000266.1 GCA_030147705.1 Gammaproteobacteria bacterium | reverse complement strand
TTTACAACCGAATTCAACCATCACACCAACATCCACTGCAACCTTACACATATCACTAGACATTGGATCACCTCCTTTACATTATCAATTGAATTGACCACAGCTTACGTAGCCTTGAACGGCCTGTCAATTAACGATAACTATCAGAATCAACTATTCAGAATCGAATATTCACACCGCCATAGAAATGTCGACCAGGGGCTGGCTCATAAGCGCGGCCACCGAACGCATTGATTCGCACATTTGCAAAGTAGTCCTCGTCGAGTACGTTATTAATGCCGAGGAACGGTGAAACAGTCTGCTGCCCGGTGTTCAACGTATAGCTAGTACCAACGCGCAGATTTGAAATCACATAGCTCTCTACCTGCTGCGTGCCGGAGTTATTGATGGTGAAATCCCCGACATACATGGCATCCCAAACGACATAGCCACGGGGACTGAAGCTATAGTCCAGTTCGGCAAAAAGCTGATGTTCAGGGATACCCGGTAGTGGTTTTCCTACTGCGGAAGGCTGCGAGTCAAAGCTGTCGAATGAAAAGTCTGAATAGGTGTAAGCGGCCGTTAGCTTGAGCTTGTCAGTGAGGTCTGCCTGAATCTGCCCCTCCACCCCGCGACGATCAGTGCTGGCATTCTCAAAGAACGCGCGGTTGGCTATCGAGACAACGTTGACGATCTCATCGTCCACATCCATCGTATAGAGCGCCAGATCGTAATACAGATTGCCTGCCGCATTACTGCCCTTGGCTCCAATCTCAAAGCTTTCCGCTTGCTGGGCATTCACATCGGCAAAACCACCGAGATTAACATTCAGGCTCTGGGCCGGATTACCGAGTTCAGTGAAAGTCGGCGTTTCGAATGCGGTTGCATAATTCATATACAGATTCAGATTCTCTGCTGCATTCCAAAGCAAGCCCAGTGAGGGATTGAACTCGCTGAATTCGAGCTTCCCGCTCTGGTCGGCATTGGCCAGATATAAATCTTCAATAGCCAGATCAATCTTGTCGTAACGTCCACCAACACTCAGCGAAACTGTATCGGTCAGATCGGTTTCATTGCGAAAATAAATCCCCAGCGCGTCGGCTCGCTCGGTTTGTTCCAGAGACAAATCTCCCCTGATTCCTGCGTTGTTCACAAAACGCTGGCGCTGGTCTTTCTGCATATCCAGGTCTGCGCCAACTGTCAGCGTGTTGGCGAGACTTCCCAACTCGCCTTGCTGCGTGTAGCGAATACCACCGCCCGAGAAGACACGATCAAGCGACAGGCCACCATCGGCAGGCGCAAAGGGTATATGGGTACCAAAGGGCAGGAATCCGTCCAGATCTTTCCAGGCTGAATATCCGCGCAGAGAAAGGTCACGCTGGCTGTCGAAACGTTTGTTGTACACCAGACCCAGTCGCTGCGCGTCGAACTCTCCGCCCGCATTCGAGCTGACATTTCGTGCCTGCGCCTGCGTTGGGTCCGCCGCCGCCTCTGCCAGCGTAATGGCTCCGGCACTGCGTGACTTCGGCGAACTCACCGCATTCGCTACCAGTTGCAAGTCAGAGCTGGCATCGATGTCGTAGCGGAACTTGCTATTGATGAGACTCTGCTGACGCTCTGAGTGATCCCGGAAGCCGGTTCGCTCCAAATGAGAAAGATTGACGAGATAGCCTACGTTTCCTGCTTGACCACCTGTTTTGATCTGGTAATTCTGATGACCGTATTCATCGAAAATCAGTTTGCTTGCAACAAACGATTCCTCTGGCGGCTCTTCGGTAGTCAAGCTGATAACGCCGCCCGACGCAGTGCCATACAGCGCAGCAGAAGGGCCTCGCACAACCTCTATGCTCTGCGCTGAACCCAGATCCAGATCATCCGTGCCACTCTGACCATCAGCCAATGTCGCTGGTATGCCATCCGCAAACATCTTGATGCCGCGTATCCCGAAATTGGCCCGTGCGCCGAATCCGCGAATGGAAATGCGCAAATCATTGTAGCGATTGTGGGTGATGATGCCCGGAATGCGCGATAGCGACTCATCAAGCGCAATCTCCTGACGACCGCGTTGAATCGTGTCTTGATCGACGACGCTGACTGCGAGGGGAATCTGCCCGAGCCGTTGATCGGTGCGAGTCCCGATAACAACGAGTTCTTCCAGTGAGTTCGATGTTGCTTGCTGATCCTGAGCTACCACTGACATTGAGGATGCTGAAACGACAAATGCGATACTCAACGAAACACAACTCTTCTGGATCATAGAACTCTCCTTATTCATTATTTTTCTGGGTAGTGGAGGGTTGTGGCGTGTTGCAGATCGATGGCCATCAGAAACATGAAACACTCAGTCTTGTCCTGTCGCAGGAAAGTTCAGACCAGAATGTGCGTCAGATGAGATTTCGAATTGCGCGGCTCACTTATCTTGATATCGAGACATTCCACTTCACTATCTCGAAAAAGAGGAATGCGAAGACTGCGCCAGCAAACCTTAACCTTTACTGAATATAGCCTGTGTGCGAATCGGTAGATGTGATCGAGTTGGAAGGAGCGAAGGGTCAGAGCAGCCTGACCCTGTAGAGTTAGTGATGCTTGAGGTTAGTGAAGTTGATCGTTGAAGATTTAATTCTGCAGAAACCGTCTGGCGCTTTCCAGATTGCACTCATCAACCACGACGCGTGCATCGGGTTGGTAGACCCAGCTTGATTCCAGTGACATTGGGGCAGACAAAAAGACCGGATCGGTGAGTGTAAAGCGATAGGTGATTGATCTGCCATCATCCGCAAGAGTCAGTTCTTCTCTCAGATGTTTCTGAAGACTGGAGGGCAGCCCAAAGCCATTGCCGAAATTGTCCTCGGCGAAGTGTGTTGTATCGATCACCAGCGTATTGCCTTCCCAGTGCCCTATCGAATGACCCTGATTGGTTACGATCCCACGAGTTGCGAGTCGTTTTTCGTTCCAGTACTTGCTTTTGATTAGCAGCGAGCATTCTCAGATAAGGACGCCCATGAGCGCCGGAAGTTACAGAAAACATGCCGCTACTCCAGAAATGACCGGCTATTTAGTAATCAATTGCTGAAAAGTCAGCCATTTTCCTAAAAATCCTACAAATTTGGCGTGCACACCCATTAAGTCGCGATAACGCCATGTCGTAATTGATTGGGTGAGTGTGCTTCTCAGGTTTCGAGTCGGCTCGGATATCGAGATGAAACCACAATAAGGCGCAGTGAGGCTGTCCATGGCACGCCCGATCCAGAGGAAGATTCATGAATCATTCCTCTCCGAACGCAGGAAGATCATAATCGCGAC
>JASBUV010000263.1 GCA_030147705.1 Gammaproteobacteria bacterium | reverse complement strand
TTACCAGTCGCCCGACATTCTCGATTTTCCGTTGTTCATACTATTCGGTCAGGAATTCTCCGCATATCGCGGCTTTATGATTGCGATATCGGTCGGCATTTTTATTGGCCTGTACTATGTTTTAACCCGCAGCCGCATCGGTATCATTATTCAAGCCGCTATCACCCATCCCCACACTGTCGCAAATCTCGGACACAACGTCCCACTTATTTTTATGGGAGTTTTTGGAGTAGGCACCGCACTTGCGGCTGTTGCAGGCGTCATAGCTGGCCCTGTTTTGACTACTTTTCCGGGCATGGCTGTGGTCCTGGGCAGCATCGTCTTCGTCATCGTCGTGATCGGTGGATTGGGATCGCTTGCAGGAGCGTTTATCGCATCGCTGTTAATTGGTCTACTGCAATCCTACGCAATCGCATCAGACGTTGGCATGCCTGATCTTTTGAATTTGTTTGGACTTGAATTTGCGCGTGATCATCCACTTGATGATTTATGGACTATCACCCTCCCGCAAGTCGCTCCCTTGCTGCCCTTCCTGCTTCTGGTATTGGTATTGATATTCAGGCCTTCCGGTTTGATGGGTAAGCGCGAAGAATGAAAAGCCTCTCGATGAAACTATTACCCTGGGCAGGCTATCTGATTGCGATGCTCGGCCTGCCTTTGATTTTTAATTCAGTGCTTGCTATCTCGATCCTGAATCAGATGGCAATCGCGATTGTGTTTGCACTTTCCTACAATATGTTGCTCGGTCAGGGAGGCATGCTGTCCTTCGGTCATGCCGTGTATTTTGGTCTCGGTGGATTTCTGGCCGTCCACGCGCTCATCATGATTGAGTTCGAGACGGTTTATTTTTCAATTATTTATATCCCATTGGTCGGGGGAGTCTTTGGGCTACTCGCGGCACTATTCATCGGCAGCTTCTCAACCCGTAAAGCGGGCACCGTATTTGCCATGATCTCTCTCGGTGTCGGCGAACTGATTGCTGCATCCTCTCTGATTTTTGTCAGTTTCTTTGGAGGTGAAGCCGGCGTTAGCGGCGACCGCACGTATGGCCCTCCCCTGTTTGGCATCGAGTTTTTTCAGAACATAGAGATCTATTATCTTGCTGCAGCTTGGGTCTTCATCGCCACACTGTTCATGTATCTCTTTACCCAAACACCTGCTGGCCGCATGGCCAACGCAGTTCGCGACAATCCGGAACGCGCAGAGTTCATCGGCTACAGCGCACGCTGGGTACGCTTTATCTCCTTCGCCGCAGCAGGATTCTTTGCCGGCGTCGCTGGTGGTCTGTTCGCCCTGAATTATGAATTCATCACAGAAGAAAACCTGAACGCAGCGACGTCGGGACGTGTGTTGCTTATGGCATACATTGGTGGCCTGGGTTACTTCATCGGGCCAATCATCGGCGCAGTAGTGCTCACGCTTATGAATTCACTGCTGAGCAACTATTCAGAACTCTGGATGCTCTACCTGGGCATTCTCTTCGTCTTAACTGTGATGTTCCTCCCCAGAGGCTTCGCAGGTTTTATCATGATGCATCAGGTCGCATGGGCACAGGGCAAGCTGAAACATTTGTTGTTGCCTTATCTCGTCACTGGCATACCAGCATTACTCTTCACCAGCCTTTGTATCATCATGATCGAACTAAGCCATCACGAAGAAGGGGCGATGCACGTATTAGGCATCACGCTCGAGCAGAGCTCGAGCCTCAGCTGGATTCTGCTGGCTTTTGCTACTGCAGCTGCATTCTATGCAACCAGACGGACACTGCCTCAACTTCGCTCAGCATGGGACACAGCCAACCATATAGGTGATCCAGCGAGCACAAAAGAAGAAGACACCACAGCGAAGGGAGCAAAGCAGTCATGAGCATTCTTTCTCTGCAAGGTGTCTGCAAGAACTTCGGCGCCACCAAGATAATTCGCAACGTCGACCTCGATATTATCGAAGGCGAAAAACACGCGATTATCGGCCCGAACGGAGCTGGTAAATCGACCCTGTTCCATTTGATCAGCGGCCGCTATCAGGTTAGCGCGGGCACCATCCGTTTCAAAGGAGAGGACATTCACAATCGTCCGCCCTATGAGATTAATCGCCTGGGACTGGCACGCAGTTTTCAGGTCACAAACATTTTTCCTCGGCTTAATGTTTTCGAAAACATGCGTTGCGCGTTGCTATGGAGCCGAGGCTACGGTTACTCCTTCTGGCAATTACTCGGCAGGCAACACAGCCTGAATGAAGAAGCGATGCACATGCTCGAACAGATTGGGCTGCTTGACCGCGCCAAGATACCAGCAGGAGAACTTGCCTATGCACAGCAACGGGCCCTGGAATTGGGTATCGCCGTCGCAGGCGGAGCGGACCTTATCATGCTCGACGAGCCGGTAGCCGGCATGAGCCACAGCGAAGCAGAAAATGCGGTTGAGTTGATTCGACGGATAACTGAAGGCAAAACCCTGATCATGGTGGAGCATGATATGAACATCGTTTTCGATGTCGCTGACCGTATTACAGTTCTGGTTTATGGTGAAGTTATCGCAACAGATACACCCGAGAAGATCCGCGCGAATCGCAATGTACAAGAAGCGTATCTCGGTGAGGTGGCTGAAAGTGCTTAGAGTCCGAGATCTACACGCCTACTACGGCAAGAGTCATATTCTTCAAGGTGTTAATTTTCACGTCGCCGAAGGCGAGATTGTCAGTCTGCTTGGGCGCAATGGCGTTGGACGCTCAACCACAGTGAAAACCATCATGGGTGAAGTTGCACCCAGTGGATCAATCGAATTCAAAGGTCAGGAAATCGCAGGTAAAAAGAGTTTTGAGATCGCACATCTCGGACTCGGTTATGTTCCGGAGAACAGAGACATATTTCCTACTCTGACTGTTCGTCAGAACTTGCTGCTGGGCATGAAATCCACCAAAAACGAAGGCCGGTGGAAAATGGACGAAATGTTTGACATGTTCCCTAATCTGGCAGAGCGAGCCGATGTACATGGCGGCGTCTTGAGTGGTGGTGAACAGCAAATGCTCTGTATGTGTCGCACATTGATGGGCGATCCCGACATGATCATGATCGATGAGCCCACCGAAGGACTGGCACCAAAGGTTGTTGAGCAAGTTGGGAAGTTACTCAAGGAAATCGCCAGCCGAGGAGTTGCTATTCTGCTGGTAGAGCAGAAGCTTGCCATAGCCATGGAGATATCCCACCGCGCCTATATCATGGGGCACGGGCAGATCGTCTGGGAGGGCACACCTCAGGAACTCCGCTCAGCAGATGCAATCCGGGCTGAGTGGCTCGAAGTCTGATTTGCTCACTCAATATCAGATCGTCCTGCAATAAAACCTACACATTTTCCAGCTATACTTACTTCTTCTCAGACAGATCGTCCGAGCACCCCAAGAGGCCTTGTGGAGCTACATCCATTGGCCATACTCCGAGCGAAATAGTAGCTATCTTATGTTCACATTCTCCCTGAAAACGCCGAGACAGACTGGCATGATGGCACTCAAGGGCTTGCTATCAGGCATTGTAGTATTTCTTGCAGCGAGTCAGCCTGTATTCGCATGGGACAGTGTTGGGCATCGGCTGACTGCAGGAGTTGCGCTACACTTTATCTCCCCTGACACTCGGGCCAAACTGCTTGAGATTCTGGCAGCACACCCGCGCTATCAGGAGGATTTTCAGACTCAGATTCCTGCATTTATCGATGCGAACGATCAGGATGCACTCAGCCAATGGTTACTGGGGCAAGCCGCCTACTGGCCAGATATCGCTCGAGGGTTGCCGGGTGCCGAACGCGATCACTACAACCGGCCTCCGTGGCATTACACAGACGGTGCCTGGCTCCGCGGATCTGCGGTTTTACAAGGCAATCTGTATCTTGGAATAGATGCCAGAGCGGACCAATGGGGTCGTGAGCAGAGCAGCATAGTCTCGGAGTCTGATGCCCATAATGTCGTCACTGCACTCGATTACAATACGCGCTTGCTAGCGGATCAGTCGGTGCCGAAAGCAGCTCGTGCTATTGCTCTCTGCTGGGTACTGCATTTGATGGGTGACATTCATCAACCCATGCACACTGGATCTCTGTATTCAGCTCACACGTTCGCCAACGGCGATCTGGGTGGTAATCGCATACCGGTAACTTTAGCCGATCAGACTGGTCGAGAGAGCCTGAATCTTCATGCGGCCTGGGATGGCGCGCTACGAGAGTTCGGCGTTGCTGCCAGTCTGCCTGACATACTGGCACTTGTGAGCGGTTTTACTGCGCCCAGGATTGACGGAGTAGAGTCAGAATGGACAGCCTGGATGAGTGAGAGCCGGCAACTCTTGAGTACGGTAGTCTACACCGACGCGATACTGGCTGCAGCCAGAGTAGCTGACAGCAAAGCGGAGGGCGAACTTTCCTCCGCGATTCGTCTGACGCCTGCCTACGTATCCCGCATGCAGGAAATCAGTCGGCAGCGTCTCGGCCTCGCCGGTTTACGACTGGCAATCTGGTTCGAAAACGAACTGCCCTGATTTCCCGCGACTTCCTCCCCTTCTCTTCAGGCCGTTCCATTGCGAGCGGCTGATTGCTGCCCGCTGCAGAATTGCTGAACGACATTTTTAATCAAGCGATACCCAATCTCACCGTCCAGACTCATGATCGATTCGGGATGAAACTGAACGGCACCAATAGGTAAACGCTGGTGTTCAACCGCCATGACTTTATCATCTTCTGTCAGCGCTGAAACGCGCAGGCAGTCAGGAATCCGATCTGCCACCAGCGAATGGTAACGGCCAGCGGTGAAACGTTCAGGCAAGCCTGCCAGGATCCCCTCATCCGACGTTCTCAGCACAGTAGAGGGCTTGCCGTGCATGGGATAATCCAGCGTCGCCAAACTCCCGCCGAAATATTCCACAATACCTTGCAGCCCCAGGCAGACTCCAAATATCGGTACCCCGAGACTGCACGCGATTTCAATTGTCTCACTCATCTGGAAACTTTCCGGTCGCGACGGTCCTGGTGAGAGGATAAGCAGATCAACTTTGTTTTTCTGCATGTAGGCTCTGGCGGCCGCAGGACGCAATGTGCTGAGTTGTACTCCGCAGCGTCGAAAGTAGGCCGCCAAATTGTGAACAAATGAATCCTGATGATCGACCATTAGCACACGCATGTCTGCTGCAGCAGAAAGCACCTGCATTGCCGAATGCTCTGCAACCTTGCCTTGATCTGAATTCTCACTACCATTGCCGTCGCCACGCACGGCCTGAAGTAACGCAGATGCCTTCAGTCGAGTCTCAGCTTCTTCTGCCTGTGGATCGGAATCGAACAGCAGCGTGGCTCCTGCCCTGATTTCTGCGACACCCTCTTTGATGCGCATGGTGCGAAGCGTTAAACCCGTGTTGAGGTTTCCGTTGAAGCCTACCTGCCCCATGGCCCCTCCATACCACAGGCGCGGCGATTTTTCGTAGCGCTCCAGATATTGCATTGCAGCAAGCTTCGGCGCGCCAGTGACAGTGACGGCCCACGTATGGGCCAACAAGCCATCCAGCGCATCCAGTTCGTCTCTAAGCTGCCCTTTCACATGATCGACTGTATGAATCAGGCGCGAATAAATCTCAATCTGTCGACGCCCGATGACTTCGACGCTGCCCGGCACGCAAACGCGTGCCTTGTCATTGCGGTCAACATCAGTGCACATCGAAAGCTCCGACTCATCTTTGCTGGAATTGAGCAGGCTAAGTATCTGCCTGGCATCCGCTATCGCGTCTTCACCTCGGGCTATCGTACCGGAGATCGGACAGGTTTCGATCTCACGCCCATCTACCCGCACGAACATTTCCGGCGAAGCCGCTACGAGATACTCCTGTTCGCCAAGATTCATCAATGCCCCATAAGGGGCAGGGTTGGCTTTTTGCAATCTCGAAAATACTTCGGCGGGGCTGTCAGTACAGGGCTCATAAAACAATTGACCTGGCACCACTTCGAACAGATCGCCACTGCGAAAATACTCAAGCGCCCTTTCAACTTGTTCTGCAAATTCACCTTCAGAGTGATCTGTGTGTCTGGCCACCCCGATGGCCGGAGCATAAGGTAGCTTGTCTCCTGTGCGCCTGAACCCTCCCGTTGTTTCTGATCGCTGATCCGAATCCCAGGTTTTACAATTAAATTCGTAACTGTAAGTGAGGCTCGACTCGCTACGATGATCGGTCACCGTAATTTGATCTGGCAGATACAACACCAGATCACGCTGCAATGGGTTACGCTTCTGGAAACGCTCAACATCTTCGAACTGAAAAGTGAGGTCATAACCAAACGCACCATAGAGCCCAAGATAGCTGTCTTCGGAGCTGCGAAAATGGGCAACCAGTGCTCGCAGAACACTGAAGACACTTGGTCGACGGCTGCGATTTTCCTCAGCGAAGTCTTCATCAATGGTGACGACTTTGAGATCGAGTCGACTGTCACTTCGACTATCCAGATCGACGCATTCAATGTCCGCAAGCGCGGCATAAAGCTCAGGAAGGAGAATTTCCCCTCGTTTGTTGAGCGCGGCAATACTCATGCTGAGCCCACGCGCAGTGATTTCGATCGGCGGATTGATAAAGCCTATGTCCCAACGGGTATACCGACCAGGATATTCGAATCCCGACGCGAGCAATACACCTCGCTGATCATTCAGTGAGTAAGCAATTTGCTTGCTCGCTGACGAATAGTCGACCGCGCGCACACTGCGGCGCACACCAATGCCGCTAGCAGTCTTGAATTGAAGTTGCTGGAAGGTTTCCTTCACCATGAGTTGACTCCTTGCTAGCCGCAGGGGTCATGGTGAACAGAAGAGATTTTTGCAGAGCAATAGGCCACCGTAACCCGCAGGCGGCCAGAGGTAAGAACTAGTTTAAAGTCTCCTGGCAGCCATGTTGATTTGACCACCAGAAAAAATATCGAGTATTCATAAGGCCGGGATGATGCGCCAGCATCCGGATCAAGTCAACCCGGAATCTGCAGACGCCTCTTCGCCACCAAGTAACTCGCTGTTTTATATAACTTTAATTGCCGAAAAAATCGCGACTACAAGACAGACAATATCGCAGTAGATCGCAAACCAGTCTCTTCGGCGCTAACGTAGCCTGCTTCGCTCAACCAACGGTATACTGCAATTCCTGACCCTGATAACAATACCAAGCAGGAATCCCATTATGTCTCCCATGCGTAAAACAACTGCTCAACGTAGCGCCATTTCTCTCTTCTCCCATTCTACTCTGTCCGCTCCATCCGCTCTCGTCACCGCCCTACTCTCACTAGTGCTACTCGTCGCTTCGTCTGCCCTGCAGGCAGCTGAGTTTTCACGAGTGCGTGCCGAGCGTGCAGGCATGTCGAGTGAGCGACTGGCAAGACTGGATGAAGTGATGAAAGGCTATGTCGAAAACGGCTCACTGGCGGGACAAGTAATCTTGGTACTTCGCGAAGGTCGCATCGTGTACTCCGCAGCCAATGGCTCACGTGACAGGGAAGCCGGCGTGCCCATGACACAGGACAGCATCTTCCGTATTGCATCGCAAACGAAAGCGATTGTGAGCACTGGCATCATGATCCTGCAGGAGCAAGGCAAGCTGGATATCAGCCATCCCCTCAGCCGTTACATCCCGGAGTGGGGCAATGTACAAGTCGCAGTCGATGACGGGAATGGTGGGTATACGCTGGAACCAGCACGGAGACCAATCACGCTGCGACACTTGCTCACCCATACTGCTGGCATGAGCTATGGCAGCGGCCCAGCACAAGCAGCCTGGGAACAGGCTGGCTTTCAGGGCTGGTATTTTGCCCACCGTAATGAACCGGTTCTGAACTCTATTCGGAAAATGGCCGCGCTGCCTCTGGACGAGCATCCAGGTGAAGCATGGATCTACGGTTACAACACCGACATCCTCGGAGCAGTCATTGAAGTGGCAAGCGGCATGGATCTGGCCAGTTTCTTGAGGCAGGAAATTTTCGAACCCTTGCAAATGCGTGACACTCACTTCTTCCTTCCTCAGGATAAAGCCGATCGCCTCGCAGTGGTCTATCGACCGCGCCGCAATGGCGGCATCGAAGCCATACCTTCCACCGACGGCATGCAAAGCCAGGGACTCTATGTTCAGGGCCAAGGCCCGAATCGGAGTTATTCGGGTGGTGCCGGTCTCTTGTCTACAGCCCGAGACTATGCCCGCTTTTTACAAATGACACTCAACGGTGGCGAACTGGACGGGGTACGAATCCTGTCCCCCAAATCCATTGAACTCATGACGGTTAATCATCTGGGTGATATTGCGTTTCGTAATGGCACCGGTTTTGGTCTTGGTTACTCAGTCGTCACCGATCTGGGTAACCGGGGCTCACTTGGATCAGAGGGTGAGTACGGTTGGGGAGGAGCCTATCATTCGACTTACTGGGTCGATCCGGAAGAAGAGTTGGTTGTGGTCTACCTCACACAACTCATACCCAGCAATGGGCTTGATGACTACAGCAAACTGCGTAGTGGTATCTATCAGGCCATCATCGAATAGCAAGCGCCAATGGAGCAAACTATGAAGCATTTCATTACCCTCGCCTTTGTTTTCTCTTTTGCGACTGCTCAGGCTCAACTTGCAAGCCCTAACAAAGACGGGCTGACGTACGGACATGTCCATCTGAATGTGACGAACATCGAAGCACACACGGCAATCTGGCAAGAGCATTTCAACGGAGAACTGGTTCAGCATGGCCCCCTCACAGGGATCAAGCTGCCCAATATGGTGATTCTCTTTACCGAACGCACTCCCACCATGCGCTCGCAAGACACCTTGATGGACCATTTCGGGGTCAAGGTTCGCGATATCGACTCTTTCATCGAACGCTGGGAAGCCAGTGGATTGGAGATGGGGCGTGTCTTTACAGGCGCCGAAGGCCAGACCAATGCCTATGTGACGCTACCAGATGGTGTCTATGTAGAATTGCAGGAAGACCAGTCTCTGCATCAGGAGATCACTGGCTACCATATCCATTTCTACTCTCAGGAATCGGAAGCACTGTTACAGTGGTACAGCGATTTACTGGGCAGTGAAATCAAGCCGCGTGGCAGCATCAGCACCACGACCAATGTGCCAGGCATCAACCTCAGTTTCAGCAATTCGCGCGATCCAAGATTGCCTACAGAAGGGACTGCTATCGACCATATTGGCTTTGAAGTTCAGAATCTCGAAGCGTTTTGTCGGCAATTGGAAGAGCGAGGCATACAATTCGACATGCCATACCGTGAGATTCCAGCGATTGGATTGGCCATTGCATTTATCACGGATCCGCAAGGCGTTCGTATCGAATTTACTGAAGGATTGATGGATTACTAGAGGGGGTAGCTGCGCGGTTCAGGTATCCGGCGAGTTATCGCGGCGCCTTGAAATCCCTGCACTGAGAACTTGTTGCAAAACACGCTGCAACCACGCTGGCAACGAAGCAAAGTGCTGCTCTTGCCAGCGAGTCAGTACTGTCAGTTGTATTCCCTGCTTGGCTGCTTGCAAACCCAGGCGATACCCGAGAAACGCAACCAGAACCCATAGCAACATTGAATCTGCTGGCCAGTAGGTAAACCAGATCAGGCCTTGCAACATATTGCCGAGTTGGTTCAGCAAGAAATCGATTAGGAAACTCACCAAACCCTCATTGAACATTTCACTCCAGCTCCCCATCGAAAAGAGAAATTCGATGAACTGGGTAAGCTCGATTACTGCGAAGGTCCACAGTCCGGCGAGGCCGTAGAAGCCGCTGCCAAACCACATCCACTTGTCATAGATGAAGCGTGTTTTACTCTGGTTTTTACCTACTGAAATAGCCGATTTCTTGAGCTTCTTGATGCTCTTTTTCAACGCCTCAGAATCCAAATCACGATCCAGATCCCCGTTATTGAACAACCAGCTAAAAAGAAACCAGCTTGCCGCGGCGAGCGGCAAGCCAAGGCACAGTAAAGCGAAAAGAAAATCGGCGATCAGAGTAGACATCGACCAATACTCAGCTTGATTCCCGAAAGTCTGATTTCAATCTTCACCTGATGCATTAACAGCTGGCTCATGACGCGCTTCCAAAGGCATAAGCGCGGCGCGAATTGCCGCTCCCCATATCAGATTGCCCATATCATTCAGATGTAGATTGTCTTCAACGAAGATATCATCCATGACACTCCCGTCCTCCCAGAGAAAGGGCGTTGCCACATCGACATAATGAACAAGTGGATCCGCATCAGCGATTTCCCTATAACCCGCACTGACTCGCTGAGCTGCATCCCAGACATCAACCCGCAATACGCTAGGCTTCACAGACAACACATAGATTCGGGTTTCCGGGAGCTCTTGATGAATCCGGTCAACTATTGCCTGAAACTGGTCCAGAATCGTTTCTTCTGCGATCCCGAACGCGGTGTCATTATCCCCTTCATAGATCAAAATGGCTCGCGGTGAATAGCGTAATGCCACTCGATCCAGGTGATAAAGCACATCTTCCATCACGCTGCCACCAAATCCTCGTGGGATCACCGTTAGCGGAGCAAGCGCGGCGATTGACTGTTCATTCCAGCGGGCAATACTGGAGCTGCCAGTGAGTACTATCGCGTTCTCCGGGGGCGGTGACACCCGGTCTTGTTCATCGAAGCGTTGCATGGCTTCTTCCCATCGTGTTGGATCGATGTCTCGCTGCGCCCAAACAAAAGGCGCAGACAAAATCGCCACAGCGACAAGGAAAGAACGTGTGATAAGGATCGATTTATTCTTGTACATAGTGACCTCTTATTCTGATTGCTTGCTCCTGTCCCACAGGAGTCATCGTGTCGCCAGCAGTATAACTCAAAGCACTGACATTATTGTGGACCATCCATGAATTGGCTCATGTAAATCAGCGCCTCTCCTATGCTTCCGCCCCACGCGTCGAAATCGTGATCCCCGTCGAAAATACGCAACTCTGTGAATTCGGGTTGATGCTCGCGTAACGCCTGGTAGAAAACAGCTGCATGATAGGCAATATCGAAGCGGTCATGGTCACCGGTATTGATATAGAACGGTACGATAATTCCGCTTGACTTGTAAGACTCTATGAAGGAAACCCAATTATGTCGTTCCCAGAGTTCAGCGCTGAACTGCCCATTGTCCAGAAAGGTGTCCTGACTCGTTGCAGATGAATCTGCAGGCGGGACAGGACTGTACACCGCCGGACTGAGGGGAGCGGCGGCCGCAAAGAGTTCAGGGTGCTGCATGACAATGTTCACAGTTCCGAACCCTCCTGCTGAGTAGCCCCCGATGGCCCTGCCCGCCCGTGTGCCGAGAGTGCGATAGTTCTCATCAATGTATGGCACTAACTCAGAGACAAACGAAGTCAACACTGCTTCTTCATGCCCATCTGCCCACCAATAGCGCGGATCGGCTGGTGTAACCACCAGTATTGGAGCTAGCTTTCCTTCAGCTATCATGGTGTCGAGTTTTGCTTGCAGGTCTGCGCCCCGGAACCAACTGTTCTCCGTGCCGCGATTTCCATGCAGCAAGTAAACTACTGGAAATCTCGCGGTGTCCTGCTGGTATGCATCAGGCAGATAGACGCTGAAGACGAAATCCCGGCCAAGTAGTTCAGATGGCATGGCACGAGTAACGAGCTCCGACGCTGAGACAATCTGCAAGGAGTGAACACTTAATAGAATAAGCAAGACTATCAATTGCTTGACAGTGTAGTGCGTGGAACGATCAAACAGTTGTAGGAGGCTCATAGTTTCTTCTCATTCTTATTCTGGCAGGTTAAACACAATAGCTGGAATTACCGCTTGCCGTTACTCCATAGATCCAGTGAGATCTGATCGAAGCGATCCAGACGTAGAGATCGTATCGAGCGGCATCCAGCACACTCGAATTATACGTATTTGCAGAAAGCACCTCTGATTCAGGATCAACGACAACACCCCTGCAAAAGAGCCGGGGCGATTCAGATCATACCTCGAAAATCGCCCCAGCAGGTCGCGAAATTAAGTGATTTTAGCGCTAATGCGCGGGAGACAATCAATGGATTCCAGTAGTTTTAGTGCCTTTATGCCTCACGGCATGTGTTATATGTGGCGTTGGGATATCTTGATACTCCATGTTGGCTCCGACCTGCTGATCGCAGCCGCCTATTTTTCAATTCCTGCCGCCCTTTTTGTTCTGATTCGCAAAAGGCCTGACATTCCCAGAGGGATCATCAAGCTGTTTGTCGCCTTCATATTGCTGTGCGGAATTACGCATGTAGTCAGTATTTTTGTCATTTGGCAGCCGATCTATATTGTGCAGGGGATGCTGAAACTGGCTACGGGAATCGTTTCCGTAATAACTGCAATTGTTCTCTGGCCATTGATTCCGAAAATCATTGCCATGCCGAGCGTCACCGATCTCGAGTTACGCAACTCTGAAATCGCTGCCCTGAACAAACGGCTCGAGTCGAGACTGGAGAGTCTTTCAACTCTGGCGGGCGGCGTGTCTCATGAATTCAACAATCTGTTGACCGTTATTGCTGGCAATGCGGAACTTCTAGAGCAGAGTATTCTGGACCCCGACGACCGGAGAAAACTGACAGCTATTCAAAGAGCGGCTCATAACAGTGCCGATATCTGCGCAAAGATGCTTGCGTACTCTGGGAGCGGTCACTTCGTAATGGAAGAGATCGATCTTGGCCCATTCCTGAACAAACTGAAACTCACAGAGTATCGCAAGCACGCTGTGTCTTTACAGGTTGAAGCAAAACTCTCAAACATCCAGGGCTCTCCGGGTCAACTCAAACAATTACTTGAAACTCTGATCACGAATTCCGAAGAAGCAATCGATGAGGCTGGCCATGAAGATGGCAAGATTCACGTTGCTGTCTATCAGAAACATCTGGATACCCAAGACCTGCAAAGAACTGAGTTTGAGCACCATTGCGAAGCTGGCGACTATGTCATCCTCGAAGTCAACGACAATGGAACAGGTTTGAGTCCAGAAACAAGAGAACACATGTTCGAGCCCTATTTTACGACCAAGTTTACGGGTCGAGGGCTGGGATTGGCAGCTGTTCAAGGGATAGTACGCGGCCACAATGCCTGCTTGTTTGTTGACAGCGAATTATCACGCAGCAGCACGATCAGCATTGCCTTCCCACTTCTTAGCACCAAAAAAACAAGTTACAACCCACCACGATGTCGTGAGCCGGAACTCGTGCTCATCGTAGATGATGAGGAACAGGTACTGCGAGTGGCGAGAACTTATCTGGAAGAGCTTGGTATACAGGTGCTTACTGCAGAGAATTCTACTGAGGCGTTAGCTCTCGCCCTGCAATACGGTCAGCAAATAGATGCGTTGATTCTCGACTATCTGATGCCTGATGAAACCGGTCTGGAACTATTGGAAAAGCTGGCAAACATTATTGAGGTCGATACCTATCTTACGAGTGGCTTTACCCGTGGAGAAATCGGTGACCCAGCCCTTCATGCTCTACTGACCGGGTTTATTGCGAAGCCATTCAACAGAAAGGACTTTGAACAGATCTTCGGCAAGCAAAACAAGGGTACGTAATCGGATCAGGCGGGATCTGCTTCAAATACAGTGATCTCTACCATCTGCTGCAAATCTTTGTAGCTATAAGGCTTATGTAAAACGATAAGCTTTCTGTTATTTGCCAACACCGTATTTTGCGGCAACGCATCTCCGTAGCCGGTACTGAGCAGGACCCGCAGTTCCGGATAGTCGCTGGCACAGCGCTCGACAATTTCAAGGCCATTCATTTTAGGCATTGAGTAGTCTGTAATCACGAGATCCAACGTGTCGTGGTTGGCGGCGATTCTCTCCATCGCAATAATCGGATCTGAGGCCAGCAGGCATTCATGGCCCATTTTTTCCAGCATTAAAGACGCTGTCTCCAGCACTTCACTTTGATCATCGATTATCAAGATACTGAGCGACCGATCCAAAGGCTGTAAAGATTGATCATCCGAAGGTTTGTCCAATTCAGCAGTCGAAACAGGCAAGAATATTTCAAAACACGTGCCTCTCCCTGGCTCTGAATGCAAATCTATTGCCCCGCCATGTTGCACGATAATGTTGCGAACAATCGCGAGCCCCATGCCACTGCCCATCTCTTTGCTCGTAAAGAATGGGTCGAATATTCGATCAATGGTGTTGGCATCTATACCAACACCATTGTCTTCGACAGAAAGCCTTGCATATTTGCCGGGTTGCAAAGAGCCATGCGGGAGATCTGTAGTTTGTTCATACGTCTGGAGACATAAAGAGAACTTGATCGTGCCGTTTGCGCTGCCCAACGCCTCAATCGCATTGGTAGCAACATTCATGATGATTTGTTCGATCTGCGTGCGATCACCACTTACCTTGATTAGTTCGGGTGTGATGTCGGATTGCAGTATTGCATTTGGCGGTAGCCCAGATTCCAGCAACTCGATGGTTTCTTTCAGGAGTTCATTGAAGTCCAGAACTTCCTTGGAGCCTTCTTTTTGACGTGCAAATGTGAGGATGCGCTGCACCAATCGCTTGGCTTTCTGTGCTGAATTATCCAGCTTGTCGATCAGCAAATCCGAAGATTTCCCTTTCACCTCTTCGGCTAGCAAGTCGATTAACCCCATCATAACGCCAAGTACATTATTGAAGTCATGGGCAATGCCACCCGCCAGAGTACCAAGCGATTCAAATTTCTGATTCTGTCGAACGGATGCTTCCAGTTTATTGCGGTGCATTTCTTCCTGTTTACGCTGCGTAATATCGCGCGTTACCCCAACCCAGGTGTCTCTGTCGTTGCTCTGTATAACCGGATGAGCCGACATTTCACACCAAACAGTGCCTCCACCCTTCTTGTAATGCTCCACTTCTATAAGCTGCTCTCTGGAAGACAACCCTTTGTTGTACAACGCAATACAGCGCTGGAATGATTCCGGGGTTACCCATTTGTTGAGCGGCTGGGACAGGAATTCTTCTGCTGTGTAACCCGTGAGCTTTTCAATGGATGGACTACAATAAGTGACTTCTTCGGTTTTACTGTTCCACGTCCAAATAACATCTACCGTGTTTGTCGCGAGGAGCTTGTACCGCTCTTCATTCTCACGGGCGAGTCGTTCGCTATTGGCTATTGCAGTTTGCGCCGCATTGGAACGCCTGAGTTGAACCCCCATGAACAGAACAACCAATAAGAGAATCAAAACGATGTTGCCAAAAACCAACACGAAAACAGGATTGCTTTGCCACAAGCTCTCGGGTTGATTGATCAATTCGTAGTCTACGCCGAGTCTGTCGAGGTCGAGATTCCAGCGTTGTACCTCTCGCCAGTCATAGAGAGTAAATGCTTCACCTGGCGTCAGGAAGGTACCCCATTCGCCATTCTGCAATCGATAGCGAAGTAGTTGAGCCACTGTGTTCGCATAACCCGAAGTACTGGATAGCGCTCCACCTGTCAGACCTTGCCCCAGAAGACGATCATAGATTCCGAATAGCGGAGAAGGGACCGAATCGATCATCAAATCCAGGTAAACGGAGCCAACAGCGGTCAGATTGCCCTCGCTATCGGTATAGGCACTAAACGGAAGTGAAAGCACCGTGTCGTTTGGACTTAATTGCCGTAATCTGCGTTCCAATTCAGCGGGTTCTACTCCAATGAGATACTCGAACTGAAATTGGCCTTGGTATGACTCAGCGACTGCGCGCACATAATTAACATACAACAGATCGTCACCATTATTTCCCCCGACAACATACACAGTTCCCCCCTCTGGACGGAGTAGAGAAATCTGCTCAATTGTTTGCGAAATGGCAGCACTACCGGCGGACTCCACGATTGTCACATCCGGATGACCACGGGCTAACTCAATGACCTCCCGAGTCGGGAGCAACAGGAGACCCGCAACCCCCTCAGGCAAATCCAGGTCGAAGAACAAGGCACTGGCAAGCGGTTGGACGGCCACTATGATGGAAATTCCCTGTTCCCGCACCATGGCTTCTATGTGGGCTCGAATTTCGGCCAGTCGTTGCGGCGACATTTCGGCATCAATCCCGAGGTACTCAAAAGACACCTGAACGCTGCTGTCTTCACTCAGTTGCAGGTTTTCAACGATGCCCCGGTCAATATTCAGATCCCAGGGACCGGCTTCCCAAACCCCGTGCATCACCAAAATTCGACTCACATTTTCATGAGGCTGCGCCAGTGAAGAGGTATTCAACAACACAAATTGAAGAATGAAACCGGTCAGAATACGGACAAGTTGCAGACTGGAGATTGTATAAATGCTTGGATTTGTCATACGACAGCGTGAACTGGCAAATTTCTCATATAAGCCCGAACGGAGGTTCCGTTGGAAGGCATTAGCTGATACGACTCGCATCTCATTGCAGATTGCTTCAACAACAAAGCGTCTGGGCACCAAAGCTGATGAAACAAACCGTAAATGAACTGAAAAGACACTATCTGTGTCTTTCGGATGGGCGGCAATCGGCGAACCCATGCCAGCTCCTGTCTCTTCGTAGCTCTTCCCGGTTAGCTACGATCTTACCTGCTTTATTTCAAAGTTAGTGCGATACAAACAGGTCGAGCTATTAATTACGACCATGGAACTCGGGTTTTGTAGCGTGTATTCGCAACAAATTTACAGCAAGCGCTACTTGCACACTAATAGAGCACCTGGCGCACCCCTAATCCCGCCATATTGGCGAGCAGAATTCATCTTGCAGAGAAAATCATCCGATTCCTTCGGAAGTCAGGCAATGGATTTCGTTGATGAGATTCACATGAACAGAGGCCGGACGAGAGCAGAGGCATCACTCTCAGCTGAGATCAACTGCGTACTTTTTGAGTTTCTCCAGCGCTACAATTTCGAGCGCACGCTGATGAGTCCGCATTAAATACACTCTCGGCGCCATACCCGCTTCAAAAGCCTCTAACCAACGCTGGGCACAAAGGCACCAGCTATCGCCCTCTTTCAGCCCTGGAAATCCGAACTCGGGTACAGGAGTGACAAGATCATTGCCGCGAAAGCGCGAGTATTCCAGAAAAGCCGTCGTCACTTCCACGCATACTGTGTGCGATCCCAGATCGTCTGGTCCAGTATTGCAACAGTTATCGCGGAAAAAGCCTGTTACAGGATGGGACCCACAGGCCTGGAGTGGTTCACCATAGACATTGAGAGAATCGTCCATTTCTTCAGGACTTGGCACCGTATCAACTCCAGTTAAATCACGCGGTTAAAATTCGGTACAGATCCGTCGGAACTGCGTCGCAAAACAACGGCTTTCTGATAACGCTTCTCTCGAAACCAGAAGTTGCATGCCCACTTCTCGCCAGCCAGCACAGGCATACCACCGTGCAAGCTATGCGGGTGGCGTACTATGCTGCCATGATGGCAGTTATGAAACAGAACCATACGTCCACGCCGAGCGCGAATCTCCATATCCAGATTTGGAAAGGAAGTGCCACCGCCTTCGTCCGGTTCATTCAAATACATCAGGCAGGTGACCAGCCGCTGGCCACCATGGGACATGCAGCGTTGGCCACGCTCCGTGCCAGCATCCCAGGCATCGAAATGCGGTGCATACTGCTGAGTTTCCTTGTAATGCACTACCTGAAGTGATTCAGCATTCTCTAATGGCAGGCCAACCACTTCGGCGACACGTAAGGACAGATTTTCAATCACGGCATTGTAGCCATGCGGGATCCAACAATTGCTTCCTGTCCGCCCCGGACTCTCGACACCGGATTTGGACGCACTCACCAGTGCCTGTTTCAATTTCGACTGTGCAGCGAGCACCAATTGCTCGATCTCTAACGGCTCCAGAAAATCCTCGAAAACCACAACCTTGGGGTCTTCATTGACTTGGTTGCCAGTTTCGTAGAAATCGCGCAGCTTTACGTCCATCTCGCATCCAGAAATTACTTGACCAGACTCAGTCGATCAGTAACTGACCAACAGCATTCACGTCAGTCTACTGAATTCTCTCTGGCGAAGATATGCCTCTCAGAATCCCGATAAAGTTGCATACCGGTCACGGTGGAATGCCGCATCACCCAGAAATTGCTGAGCCACCCGGGCTCGCTTTAGAAAAAAGCCAATATCAAACTCGTCAGTCATGCCAATGCCGCCGTGCATCTGTACGCCTTCATTGCTGACCAGTTCGGCAACCTCGCATAGCTTGGCTTTGGCCGCACTGGCCAACAGTGCGCGGTCGAGTGGAGACTTCTCATCATCATCCAATGCATTCAATGCCGCAATGACCAGTGACTTGCATAGCTCAAGTTCGCTATACATCACGGCCGCGCGATGTTGCAAGCCCTGAAAAGAACCAATCAACACGCCAAATTGCTGTCTCTGATTGAGGTACTCCACTATTCTCGCGAAAGTTTCTTCGCAGCTGCCCAACATTTCCGCGGCCAGTCCGATTCGGGCAATATCCAATACTCTATCCAGCGCTGCGAAAGCGTCGCCGGCACTGCCAAGTAGTCGATCTCTCGAGACGCGGACATCGTGCAGGCTAACGTTTGCCGCATTGCGACTATCTACCATCCAGGTTCGGTTAATTGAAACGCCTTCTGCATCTGAATCTACAATAAAGATGCTCAAGCCAGTTTCATCCCCGACCTGCCCTTCGGTTCTGGCCACGAATAGCAGTTTGTCTGCTACATGCCCGTCAAGAACAAACGTCTTTTCACCGTTAAGAATATAGTCATCTCCTTCTGCAGCAGCCGTGCTTGCCGTATTGCGAGGTTGATGCACGACTCGTTCATCCAGTGCCAGAGAGAGCAACAGTTCCCCCGCAACCACTTTCGGCAGCAAAGTTTGTTTGACATCTTCGTTACCCAACTCGTTAATGAGATTTGCACTGATGAGAACCGTGGAGATTAGCGGCGAGCATGTTAAAGTCTTCCCGGTTTCCTGCAACACAAGACCCAAGCCTGCATGGCCAAATTCAAATCCGCCATAAGCTTCGGGCAAGGACATGCCAGTCCAACCGAGCTCTGCCATCTGCTTCCAGACACCTCGATCAAACCCGGTTTCGTCTTTGTTGTCACGCAACTTTCTTAGTTGAGAGATTGGCGTATGTTTCTGACAAAAATTA
Source organism: Gammaproteobacteria bacterium (assembly GCA_030147705.1). Taxonomy (GTDB): domain Bacteria; phylum Pseudomonadota; class Gammaproteobacteria; order Pseudomonadales; family Pseudohongiellaceae; genus UBA9145. The sequence goes on along the minus strand of JASBUV010000263.1, from coordinate 6,877 downwards.
CGCGCTGCTCCCTGCAGCATGAGTTGGTCTTCATTCAGTACCAGAGTCATATTTGCTTTCTCTCCTATTTCTTACTCAGACTAAGCAAATCTGGAAGTCCTAGGACGCGCTTAGCGATAATATTCAGTTGCACTTCGAGTGTGCCACCTTCGATGGAGTTTGCTTTGGAGCGTAGCCACTCTCTCGTGACTTGCAGCTCCTTCTCAGAGAACCCGTCTCCTTCCCAACCCAGACTCTGACTACCAAGACAGCGCAGCAAGAGTTCGTAGCGCCGCTTGTTCAACTCACAGCCGTAGTACTTGAGCATTGACGAAGTGGCATTAGGGCCACCTTTCTTCGTCTCCTCCATTGAGCGCTGCGATGTAAAGGCGAAGGCTGCACTATCGATCTTGAAGCGCGCGATGTCGTCGCGTAGAGCTGGATCCGAAAGTCTGTCGGCGTCGCCGCGATAATGCTTGGCGGCGCCTTCCAGGCTATCAAGCACAGATGTCACACCACCTCGATCCGCCTGACCACTCGACAATCCAAATCCGGAAATCATCGTGCGCTCGTGTTGCAAGAGACGCTTCGCTATCGTCCAACCATCATTAAGTTGGCCCACCAGATTACTCGCCGGGACTTTGACATCATCAAAAAATGTTTCACAGAATGGTGAAGCACCGCTGATTAGCTGGATCGGTTTGGTCGATACGCCTTCGCTTGCCATGTCGAACAGTATGAAACTGATACCTGAGTGTTTGGGTACTTCGAAGTCTGTTCTCACCAGACAGAAAATCCAGTCCGCTTTGTCTGCATAGGAGGTCCAGACTTTCGAGCCATTGATGATGTAGTGATCACCCTGCAACTCGGCTTTGGTTGCGAGACTCGCCAGATCGGAACCGGCTCCCGGCTCTGAATAGCCTTGACACCAGCGAATCTCACCGCGTACGATTTTGGGAATATGCTCAAGCTTCTGTTCGTGCGTGCCATATTCCAGCAACACAGGCCCAAGCATGCTAATGCCAAAGCTGGTTAAGGCAGGGCGTGCGTTAATACGCTGTAGCTCCTGTTGGAGAACCATTGCCTCATCTTTGCTCAGACCGCCGCCGCCATATTCCGCAGGCCAGGTAGGACAAGTCCACCCTTTCTCTGCCATTCGCTGCAACCAGATTTTGCTCTCCGGATTTTTAAACTCGGCATTGCGACCACCCCACACGATTTCATCTGCAACCATGGTTGTGCGCATGGACGGCGGGCAATTTTCGTCTAGCCATTTGCGAGTAGACTCGCGAAATTTCTGTAAATTACTCACTCGTTTTTCCTTATTCTCGCTATACTTTTCTCTGAATTGTCCGGCGTTTTCCGATCAGCCACCGGTTACCAATACCTGTCTGCCGCGTACCTTGCCGGCTTTCAAATCGGCGAGCGCATCACTTGCCTCTGACAGCGGATGTTCAACAATATCGATCGGAGAAATCTTGCCGGCGCGGACCAACTCCATAAGCTCTCCCATATCCTCCAGCGTGCCGACGTAGCTTCCCTGAATCACTCGTGCATTCATTGGCAAGAACGGAAGCGGGATATTCAGTGAGCCCCCATATAGCCCTACTATGACCAGCATGCCGCCTTTGCGCAGGCAGGCCAGACCATAATTCACACTTGCCTCTGCACCAACAAAGTCAATGACCGCATAGGCGCCCCCAGTGGACTTACGAATCTCCTTCGCTGAGCCAGGATCTGACGAATCGAATGTACGGGTGACTCCCAGCTCTCGTGCCGCAGCAAGTTTGTCAGGGGAAATATCCACCACGATCGGGTCGAGCCCTTGAGCCCGGGCAACCTGTATCGCCATCATGCCTACGCCGCCAGCCCCGACTATAACCAACTCGTCTCCAGCATGCAGAGCACCGACTTTTTTCAGCGCACTATAGGCAGTTAATCCAGAGCATGCGTAGGTCGCTGCCAGCGAATCACTCACATCACCTTTATCGAACAAATAACGTGAATGGGGTACCAATACATGATCCGCAAAGCCCCCATTGACCACAATCCCAAGTGCACGCCCAGGCGTACAGAGATGTTCGTCACCGCGCTTGCAGGAAGCGCACTCACCACATCCGATCCAGGGATAGATTACGCGCCGCTGGCCGATTTCCACCCCTTCGGCATCCGGACCAAAAGCGACAACTTCAGCGAAAATTTCATGGCCAAGCACCAGGCCTTGTCGGCCTACTTCAAGCTGCTTGCCTCCTCCCAACTCGAACACACCATCATGAAGATGAATGTCGGAATGACACACTCCACAAGCGATGGTTTTAAGAAGTACTTCAGTGCCACCCGGGACGGGTGTGTCGCCGACTACCTCAACGAGAGGTGCACCGGGCGTTGCAGTTTGGTAAGAAATCATAATCTGTCCTTGGCGCCGAGCGCTCTGGAGAGTTAATTATTGTGGAGACTTGCTTGTTCTGGAGCGTAATTCACATGCCTGCTACGGCCAAATCCCGCTCAAAAAATTGCCCGGGTGACTTTGAGCCTCCCCGGGCAATTGTGTGCGTGCTTTCTAACCTTGTTCCGCAGCCCACTCCGCGAAGCTGCTTCCTTTCTCCGCCAACTCTTTGAGTAGCGGCGCAGGTTGCCAGTAGTCTTCTCCGTAGCGATCGCGGAATTCGCAGATCTTGTCGTAGACGTTTTTGAGACCAATCTGATCCGCGTAAAACATGGGCCCGCCTTTCGCTGCCGGAAATGCATACCCATAAACGTAGACAACATCGATGTCACTTGGCCGCTGGGCTATGCCTTCTTCCAGAATCAGGGCCCCTTCGTTAATGAGCGGATAGAAACAGCGCTGCAGAATTTCTTCTTCGCTGATCTCTCGCTGCTCGATACCAAGTTTCGCTGCCTCTTCCTTGATCAGCGCTTCCACTTCCGGGTCCGCCAGACGCGCGCGGGTTTCTGGATCGTATTTGTAGTAACCCGCACCAGTCTTTTGTCCAAGCCGATCCATCTCGACAAGAACAGTGCCCATGCGGAATAACTTTGGATCATCGGGCAAATCTGTACGTGCCTGACGCGCCTTATAACCCACATCCAGGCCAGCGAGGTCTCCCATTGCCAGCGGGCCCATCGCCATGCCAAAGCCCTCAAGTGTGGAATCCACCTGCGTAGGCGTACAACCATCCAGGAGTAGCATCTGTGCTTCTCTGCCATAGCCAGTAAGCATACGATTGCCTATGAAGCCGTAGCAGACTCGCGACAGAGCGCAGATTTTGCCGATTTTCTTGCCGATCGCCATGGACGTCGCGAGCACGTCGTCAGCGGTCTTCGCGCCACGCACAACTTCCAGCAGTTTCATCACATTTGCCGGTGAGAAAAAGTGCAATCCGAGTACATCTTGTGGGCGACTGGTTGCATTCGCGATGGCGTCAACATCCTGATACGACGTATTTGTCGCCAGAATCGCGCCTTGCTTGCAGGTCGCGTCCAGCTTGGTAAAAATCTCTTTCTTGAGGTCCAGGTTCTCAAAAACAGCTTCTATTACCAGATCAACGTCAGCGATATCGGCGTAGTCAGTAGTACCGGAAATCAATTCAAGGCGTGATTCCATCTGCGCCTCGCTCATTTTCCCTTTCTTGACCGTAATGCTGTAATTCTTGCGGACGATACCGAGACCACGCTCCAGTGCCTCGTCATTGATTTCAACCATGACCACAGGAATATCAACATTCGCAAAACACATCGCGATGCCGCCACCCATGGTGCCTCCGCCAATAATAGCGACCTTGTTGATTGCGCGTAATGGCGTGTCTTTCGGCAAATCCTTGATCTTCGCCGCCTGCCGCTCGGCAAAGAATATATGACGCATCGCTGCAGACTCTGGCGATTTAACAAGCTCGGAGAAGAGCTCGCGCTCACGCTGCAATCCTTCATCCATTGGCAGCTTCACAGCAGCCTCAATGCAGGAAACAATGCGATCGGGCGCAATTTGGCCCCGGGCGCGCTTGGCCAGGTTTTTGCGGGCAGTTTCAAAAAAGCCAGGTTCGATGCTCGCAGGATCAATCGTAATATCCCGAATGCGCTTGAGTGGCGCGCCTGCCTTGACCAGTTCGTTGGCATAGGCAATTGCGGCCGCCTGTAAATCATCTCCAGCGACGACTTCATCGATCAAACCCATGTCTTTGGCTTTGCCAGCGGCAATCGGGCGGCCGCTGGTAATCATATCCAGTGCCGCCTTGACACCGGCAACTCGGGGCACTCGCTGGGTGCCGCCGGCTCCGGGCAGCAAGCCCAAATTCACTTCGGGAAGGCCCACTTTCGCTGAGGCCACAGCACAACGGTAGTGACAAGCCAGGGAGACTTCGAATCCACCACCAAGTGCAGTGCCATGAATTGCTGCGATAACAGGTTTACTGGAGTTCTCAATTTCGGTGAGCACATCCGGCAAAGCGGGTGCCATGGGCGGCTTGCCAAACTCAGTGATATCTGCACCTGCGATGAAGGTACGACCTTCACAGCGCAGCACGATGGCTTCACTGGCATCGCCCTGGGCTTGTTTAACGGCATTCAGGATTCCTTCCCTCACTACCTGAGCCAGTGCATTGACTGGAGGATTATTGACACTGATGACACCGATGTTGCCATGCAGTTCATAACTCACTACCTGAGACATAAGCTTTCCTTCTCTATTCTGACTATATTCTGAATCGATTTTTTATTTCTGAATCTGTGTCTGCCAACTAGTCGATACGCTCGATGATAGCTGCCAGTCCCTGTCCGATACCGATACACAGGCTAACTGCAGCATATCGAGCACCGGTGCGTTCTAGCTGGCGCATGGTCGTCAATGCAATACGCGCTCCTGAGGCGCCGAGAGGATGGCCGACCGCGATAGCACCGCCATTGGGGTTAACGCGAGAATCCTGAAAATCGATCTCAAGCATTTTCAGGCAACCCAGCACCTGGGTAGCGAAGGCTTCATTGATTTCGATGATATCCATATCACCAAGTGTCAGACCCGCCCGCGCCAGTGCCTTCTGGATCGCAAATACCGGGCCCAGGCCCATGACGCGGGGTTCCACGCCTGCGGCAGCGCCCGCGATAATACGTGCGCGAGGCTTGAGCCCATACTTTTCACCGATTGCACGACTGCCAATGACCAGTGCTGCTGCACCGTCGTTGATACCTGATGCATTACCCGCGGTTACGACGCCACCTTCAAAGAGATTGCGTAGCCCGGCCAGGGTCTCCAGATCGGAACTTGGTCGAGGATGCTCGTCCGTATCGACAACCAATGGCGGCTTCTTGCGCCCCTGGGGAGCTTCGACAGGAATGATTTCGTCTTTGAAAAAGCCATCAGCCCGAGCCGCTTCGTACTTGGCCTGGGAAGCCGCGGCGAAGACATCTGAATCTTCTCGGGAAATCCCGAGGTCCTTGGCGATATTGTCGGCAGTCTCCGGCATGCTGTCATTGCCGTAAACTCTGGCGAATTCCGGGTTGGTGAAGCGCGCCCCTAGTGTACTGTCCGCCAATGTCTGACCACGATCATAGGGGCTTTGCGCCTTGGAAAGCACCAGCGGTGCCCGGCTCATGGATTCCACGCCTCCGGCGAGAAACAGGTCGCCCTCGCCTACCTTGACGCCATTCGCTGCCGCGAGCGTCGCGGCTAATCCAGATGCACAGAGTCTGTTCACAGTCAGCCCCGCCACTTCCACTGGCAAGCCGGCTCGCAATGCAGCAAAGCGCGCCACGTTGCGGCAGTCTTCGCCCGCCTGATTGGTATTGCCCATAATGACATCTTCATAGGCTTCAGCCGGGAAGGCATTGCGGGCAACTACCGATTTGATGATATCGGCCAACAGGTCATCGGGCCGAATGGATGCCAGGGAGCCGCCGTGGCGACCAAAGGCAGAGCGTCCGCCATCATAAATGAAGGCTTCAGTGAGTTCTTGACTTGCCATGCATTAATCTCTGTTTGTCTATTGTGACTATTATGAGTGATTGCTTGTGGCTCTTCTCCTGCTGGCAGTTCCTTGCCGTACAGGTTTCGACCACGGAATATCCGTAGCGGGGACGGATGGGGCGGCCATAATAGCATAGCGATTTGACCAAGGCCCAGTCTGATGGAAACGTTGATTCCAGCGTCGCAATGAAAGCCTTCAAGTCGCATCCACCGGGGCGTTGTGATAGTTTAGCTGCACTTTTTTTACCGCACCACAGATAGAGATTGGCCATGATACGCGACCCGGAAATCATCACTCAGCTCGTTGACATGATTGAACGATTCGTTCGAGAACGACTCGTTCCAGCAGAAAACAAACTCGCAGAAGAAGGCAAATTGCCTGACGATATTCTGCAGGAAATGAAGGAATTGGGCTTGTTTGGCCTGACCATTCCTGAAGAATATGGTGGGCTTGGCCTCACCATGGAAGAGGAAATTCTGGTTGCGTTTGCATTGGGCCGAACGTCCCCGGCATTCCGTTCCATTATGGGTACCAACAATGGCATTGGATCTGCCGCCGTCGTGTTTAACGGTACAGAAGCGCAAAAACAAAAATACCTCCCCAAATATGCTAGCGGCGAGTGGATCAGTTGCTTCTGTCTCACTGAGCCGGATGCGGGTTCCGATGCCGCGGCACTCAAGACAACGGCGATTCGCGACGGTGATCATTACGTCCTCAACGGCACTAAACGCTATATCACAAACGCCTACATTGCAGACACATTCAATGTCATGGCTCGCACCGATCCAGGCAACAAAGGTGCAAGAGGTATCTCCTCATTCATTGTGGAAAAAGGGACACCCGGCATTACTCTTGGCCCTATCGACAAGAAAATGGGTCAGTCAGGCTCAATGACCTGCGACGTCATCTTCGAAGATGTCCGTGTACCCGCGGAGAATCTG
>JASBUV010000256.1 GCA_030147705.1 Gammaproteobacteria bacterium | reverse complement strand
GAGGCGTGGTTTGAACTGGAAGCGTCCGAATTGCTGGGCGACGAAGCGTCTGACTATGAAAAGGTCAGCGATACACTTGATGTATGGTTCGATTCGGGTGTGACGCATTACTCTGTTGTCGATCGGCGCGAGGAATTACAGTACCCGGCAGACCTGTACCTCGAAGGTTCCGACCAGCACAGAGGCTGGTTTCAATCCTCTCTGAAGACTGCAATCGCTATGCACGGCACCGCACCCTACAAACAGGTGTTGACCCACGGCTTTTTTGTCGACGCAGAAGGTCGCAAGATGTCGAAGTCGCTCGGCAATACCGTTGCGCCAGCAAAAATATTTCAGCAGTACGGCGCTGACGTATTGCGACTCTGGGTAGCGGCTACCGATTATCGCGGTGAGATGACTGTTTCCGATGAGATATTCAAGCGCGTAGCTGATTCGTATCGACGCATTCGCAACACGTCGCGATTCATGCTGGCCAATCTCAATGGCTTCGACCCTGCCCGGGATCTGTTGCCAACTGATCAGCTGTTGGCGCTGGATCACTGGATCATTCGTCGCTGTCAGCTCTTGCAGAATGAAGTGATCAAACACTATCACGACTATAATTTTTTGAACGTCTATCAAAAACTGCATAATTTTTGCGTGATCGAGTTGGGTGGCTTCTATCTGGATGTCATCAAGGACCGTCAGTACACCACGCAGGCCGACAGCTTGGCGCGCCGTTCAACCCAGACGGCAATGTTCCATATTCTTGAAATGTTCACGCGCTTGCTCGCGCCGGTGCTGAGTTTTACCGCGGATGAGATTTGGCAGAATATTCCCGGTGAGCGATGCGAATCGGTTTTTCTCAGCGATTTCTCCGCATCACTGGACTTGCTCCCCGAATCAGATGAGTTTAGCGACGCATTCTGGCAAAAAATCATGGCAGTGAAGTCTGCTGTAAACAAAGAGCTGGAAGCCAAACGCGCCGCGAAAGAGGTTGGGTCAGGGCTGAGTGCCGAGGTCGATCTCTACTGCGATGAGGCATTGGCTAAGCAATTGTCGCGCCTCGGTGAAGAGTTGCGCTTCGTGCTTATCGTTTCACGTGCCTCAATTGCTGCGCTCGACGCGGCGCCTGAGGAGGCGGCTACGACTGAACTGGCAAACCTCAAACTGGGAGTGAAGGCTTCCGCACATGCCAAGTGCGAACGTTGCTGGCACCATCGAGAGGATATTGGCGTTGCACCGGCTCATCCAACGCTTTGTCAGCGTTGCGTAGATAATGTCGAAGGTGATGGTGAGCTGCGCAAGTTTGCGTAGCTCTGCTCTTTGATATGACTCACCGTGTTGCCGATGATGTTATTCAGGAAGGCTCGACAATCAGCCTGCATTTCTCACTGTCGCTGACCACAGGTGAGTTGATTGATTCCAATTTCGAGCGTAAGCCTGCCAGCTTCACATGGGGCGATGGCAGTTTGCTTCCTGGGTTCGAAGAGGTGCTTTTGGGGTTAACAGCGGGCCAGGAAGTGTCGGTGGAGCTGCCGGCCGAAAAGGCGTTCGGCGCTGTAAATCCGGACAACAAGCAGACATTCACGCGCGCCCAGTTTCAGCATATTCTGGAAGATGAGTTGCTACCTGCAGAGCCCGGCAGTGTCGTGTCATTCAAGGACCCGGCTGGCCACGAGTTGCCGGGAGTGGTGGAAAAGATCGGAGACGCAACAGTGACCGTGAACTTCAATCATCCTCTTGCGGGCAAGGCCATTGTTTTTCGTGCACAGATTGTGTCTGTGTTGCCACCGGCAGTCGCATCGGTGCAAGTAAAATTATAGTGACAAACCACCTCGCCAGCGGCGGCTGGTGTGCTCCACACGCGATTCATTTACAATCGACCTCATGAACAACATGCTCAACGACAATATCTCGATCAGGCTGGCCAATCCACGTGGTTTCTGTGCAGGTGTGGACAGGGCGATCGACATCGTCAATCGCGCCCTCGATATCTTTGGCGCCCCTGTCTATGTGCGGCATGAGGTCGTGCACAACAAATTCGTGGTGGACAGTCTGCGTCAACGCGGTGCTATTTTTGTTGATGAGTTGTCGGACATCCCTTTGCAAGATGCGACCGGGCGAGCGTCTATCGTCGTATTCAGTGCCCACGGCGTATCACGTGAAGTCAAAGATGATGCGGCGCAGAAAGGCTTTAAAGTTTTTGACGCAACCTGCCCGCTGGTAACCAAGGTGCATCTCGAAGTTGCCAAGTTCAGCCAGTCAGGACAGGAGTGTGTGCTCATAGGGCATCAGTTTCACCCCGAAGTCGAAGGCACAATGGGCCAGTATGACGACAGCCAGGGTGGCAAGATCTATCTCGTCGAATCCGTCGAAGATGTACAGAAGCTGGAAGTGCTCAACCCCTCGCGGCTTTCCTATGTCACTCAAACCACCTTGTCCATGGATGATACAGCCAGGGTGATTGATGCGCTGCGCGAGCGATTCCCTGAGATCCAGGGGCCGCGCAAGAAAGATATTTGTTACGCGACCCAGAATAGGCAGGATGCTGTGAAACAGCTGGCACTCGAATGCGATCTCCTGCTTGTTGTTGGTTCACCCAATAGTTCCAACTCCAATCGCCTGCGCGAGCTTGCAGAGCGACTAGGCTGCGAGTCCTACTTGATTGACAACGTAAATGACATCTCAACCGACTGGTTTAAAGACAAGACCAGAATCGGTATCACCGCTGGCGCGTCGGCACCCGAGGTGCTTGTACGCCAGGTCGTTGAACAACTACGTCAGCTTACTTCACAAGCGCCTCTCGAGCTCGAAGGTGTAGAAGAGAATATCGTTTTCTCCATGCCTCGCGAACTTCGCCTTTAATCGGCGCTGCTTTTTTCCTTCACTTACGTTCAACTTCTTCATTTCTTTCTGAGGCCGGACTCTTCTGCAAGTCTGGCCCGCTGCCACAGATCTCCAGATTGATCAGAATTTCAGCCTGTTTGTGTCACTGCGGAATCGAGAATCGGGCCCGAATTTGACACCCTGAGGTTAGCACCAGTCCGGTGCAACACACTGTATTTGCTCAGAAAATTCCTCGTCCTCAGCAATTTGGGGAAAAATCGCATTATTTTGGTCTTTTCCTTAAAAAATTTCTAAAGGATTTTTTTTGAGTTGTCGTAGTTCACGTCAGGAAACCTCGAGTAGAGAAAAACGACGGTTCAAGTTCAGGTTGCTGTGACACTTTGTCACTAAAGGCTGAAAGCAAATCAACCGTAAAAATTCCTACGCTGGATACAGGTAAAAATGGATTGGTGTAATGGTCGTAGATTCTAAGTTAGTTCGTCGAGTTGAGCGCATGCTTGAGAATTTGCCAGTCAAAGGCTTCGAAACAGCCATGCATGTACTGGTAGTCATTGCAGCTTTGAAGGATCGAAATGTTGGAGCACATCTAACTAGCGTAGATAGAAGTTCTGATAAGAGAGCTGGAATAAAGAATTTCTTCATCCCAACGGATGAGCAACAAATTGCCGCTTTAGCCCCCATCGCTCTGCACGGCGAGAGAAAGGGCGGCAAGAAAATGTAACAAGGCTGAAACCTTGTTCTGCTTACCCACACTTAACGATAGACAGTAGGAGTTGTACGACTATGAAAAAAGTTCTAGTAGCATTTGGTTTACTGGTTGGTATGGCGTTTAGCAGCGTCTCATTTGCTTGTGAAAAGCCAGAATCTCCGGCTATTCCAAGCGGTGATTCTGCTTCTGGTTCCGACATGTTGGAAGCCAAGAAAGCTGTAGAATCTTTTCTGCAAGCTGCTGAAGCTTACCTTGAGTGCGCCCGCGGTAATATCCAGAAAGACCGCATGGTTGCTGATATGGAAGATGTAGCTGACAAGTTCAACCGCGAACTTCGTAACTACAAAGCCAAGTCTTAATTCCTGATCAAGACTTAAGCTGATCGAGGGGCTTGATAATCTGTTCCACAAGAACAGGATTATCAAGCCCCTTAATTATTTGCGGCATTCGCAAAAAGTTGATTGAGGCGCAATCTGTGTTGTTGGATTGTATTTCTCAATCCTGGGAACTAACCCAGATTCTTTAGCTCATCGAGCTTGGCGCGTAACGCCGCCAGCGCTTCTGAATACTCCTTCTGCTTGTCCTTTTCTTTTTGCACCACTGCCTCCGGTGCATTATCAACGAACTTCGCATTACTCAGCTTGCCTTCAACCTGTTTTAGCAGGGAGTCAAGTTTGCCGATTTCTTTTTCCAGTCTGCTGCGTTCGGCCGAGACATCAATCAGGCCCGCGAGAGGAACGAGGATTTCAATTTTGCCGTGCAAACCCGTCGCTGATGCCGGCGCTTCCTGATCGCCAGTCAGCCACTCTACGGAGTCGAGCTTGGCAAGTTTCTGCAGATAGGGGCGGTAGGCCTGCAGTCGTTGTTCATCTTCTTCACTGCCGTGACGCATGAGTACCGGGATAGCTTTTGCCGGGGAAATGTCCATCTCACCGCGGATATTTCTGATTGCGACAATAATGCCTTTGAGCCAGTCGATGTGCTGTTCCGCTTCATCATCGACGTTTGCTTCTGAATACAGCGGATAGGGTTGCAGCATGATGCTCTCACCAGCAATGGAAAGCTGGCCAGCGACGCGCTGCCAGACTTCCTCAGTAATGAAAGGCATGAATGGGTGCAGCAGACGCAGACTCTTCTCCAGTACCGTTAACAGCACAAGCCGCGTTGTTTTCGCAGCCTCGGGGTTTGCTTCGTCGTCCCACAGTACCGGTTTGGAGAGTTCGACGTACCAGTCACAGTATTCATTCCAGATAAATTCATGAAGCGTCTGTGAGGCGAGATCGAATCGGTAGGATTCCACTGCTTCCGCGACCAGTTTGCTGGCACGCTCGAAACGGCTCATGATCCAGCGATCGGCGATAGAGCAGTGTGCGACGTCCAGCTTGTCGGCAACTGCCTTATCTTCGGTGTTCATCAGCACATAACGCGCGGCATTCCAGATCTTGTTGCAAAAGTTTCTGAAACCTTCGGTTCTGCCGAGATCGAATTTGATGTCCCGGCCAGTAGAGGCCAGCGAGTAATAGGTAAATCGAAGTGCATCGGTGCCATAGCCAGTGATGCCGTCAGGAAATGATTCCCGCGTATGCTTCTCAATTTTCTCTTTGAGCTGGGGCTGCATCATGTCTGCGGTGCGTTTGGCAACAAGATCTTCCAGCTCGATGCCGTCGATCAGGTCAATCGGGTCGAGGATATTGCCCTTCGACTTGGACATTTTCTGACCATGCTCATCGCGTACCAGGCCAGTGATATAGACTTTCTTGAAAGGGATTTCGCCGGTGAACTTCAGCGTCATCATGATCATCCGGGCGACCCAGAAGAAAATAATGTCGAAGCCGGTTACGAGTACGTCAGTAGGATGAAAGCGCTCGAAATACTCCAGGTCATCGGGCCAGCCAAGCGTAGAGAACGTCCAGAGAGCCGACGAGAACCAGGTGTCGAGCACGTCAGCATCCTGAGTCAGTTTCAGGTCTGCTGCCAGTTGGTATTTCTCTCTTGCTTCGGCCTCACTCGGTGCGACATAGACATTGCCTTCTTCGTCGTACCAGGCCGGGATTCGGTGACCCCACCATAGCTGGCGACTGATACACCAGTCCTGAATATTGCGCATCCATGCGAAGTAGGTGTTCTCCCAATTCTTGGGAACGAATTCGATATCACCATCTTCTACCGCCTTGATGGCCGGGTCAGCGAGCGACTGAATCGCGACATACCACTGGTGGGTTAGATAGGGTTCGATGACTACACCGCTGCGGTCACCGCGCGGTACTTTCAGTTTGTGCGGTTCGATTTTCTCAAGCAGACCAAGATTTTCCATCTCGGCCACGACCTGCTTGCGGGCATCAAATCTGTCCAACCCCTGAAACGCCTCGGGCGCATTCTCATTGATCGCGGCATCGTCGGTAAGTATGTTGATGATTTCGAGGTCGTGGCGTTTGCCGAGTTCATAGTCATTGAAATCGTGTGCTGGTGTGATTTTCACACAGCCGGTTCCAAACTCCATGTCGACGTAATCATCAGCGACAATAGGAATGCGACGGTTGCAAAGTGGCAGTTCAACAAACTTTCCAACAAGCTCCTGATAGCGAGCGTCTTCCGGATTGACGGCAACGGCAGTATCACCCAGCAGGGTTTCCGGGCGTGTTGTCGCAATGACTATATAGTCGTTGCCGTCTTTTGTTGTCGCGCCATCTGCCAGCGGATAACGGAAATGCCACAGCGAACCGTCTTCCTCTTCAGAGACGACCTCGAGATCGGAAATGGCTGTGTGCAGTTTCGGGTCCCAGTTGACCAGACGATTTCCGCGATAGATCAGTCCTTCATCGAACAGATCGATGAAGACTTTTTCTACAACTTTGGAGAGCTGCTCATCCATCGTGAAGCGCTCACGGGACCAATCCAGAGACGAGCCGAGGCGGCGCAACTGCTGAGTGATGATGCCGCCGGATTCTTCTTTCCAGTCCCAGACCTTGCTGACGAACTCTTCGCGACCGATCTCCTGTCGGCTGCTGCCGATTGCATTCAATTGGCGCTCGACGACCATTTGGGTAGCAATGCCAGCGTGGTCAGTTCCGACTTGCCAGAGTGTCTGGCAACCCTGCATGCGGTGATAGCGGGTGAGGGCATCCATGATGGCATGCTGGAAGCCGTGGCCCATGTGCAGGCGACCGGTAACATTGGGCGGGGGAATAACGATGCAGTACGGGTCACCATCTCCCTGGGGTTTGAAATAACCACGCTCTTCCCAGGTTTTGTACCAGTGATCTTCCAGTTGCTGAGGTTGGTAAGTCTTGTCCATTACTGCGCGTTTTGCCCTGAGTGAAAAAGGCGCAAGTATACATGAACGGCGCTATAAATGCCGGAATCCGTCCTATGCAGGCTGGCGCGTCTCAGAGTTTGTGGGTCTTGGGCTGATAACCGGCAGCCCGGTAGAATTTGAACAATTCGCGCCCCGCAGCCAGAATTTCCTCATCCGCGCAGAGAATTTCATCGATGCGTGCAAAGCGTTCGTGCTCTGTGCAGGGTTTGCCGCTCAGATTGATCAGCATGTCATTGTGCTTGAGTGCCGCAACATCGTCGCCTATCAGCACCGCTTCCTGTTCTTCCTCACCGTCCTGGTTTGCAGATTTGGCGAGCGTATGGGGCAGGAAGGCAGCTGGCTTGTAACTCCACAGCAAGGCATCGAGCTTCGCGGCATCGGAATCTGAATCGACCAGAATGCACACTCGGTACCCTGAGCGGCGAGCCTTCTCGGCGAGCCTGCAGGTAAATTGCAGGCGCGCATCAGGATCCGGATCGCTCAGGGGATAGAAGCTGACCTGCGGCACTTGTGCGTCAGGCCTTCTGACGGCGCAGATATTCGAGCAGCAGAGGCACCGGGCGGCCGGTAGCGCCTTTCTCTGCACCCTGATTCCAGGCGCTGCCAGCTATATCCAGGTGGGCCCATTTCATCTTCTCGGTAAAGCGCGAGAGGAAGCAGGCAGCGGTGATAGTTCCACCTTTCGGTCCGCCGATATTGGCGATGTCAGCGAAGTTGCTGTTCAGCTGGCGTTGATAGTCATCCCAGAGCGGCAGTTGCCATGCCGGGTCGCCAGATTGCTGTCCGCAGTCCAGCAGAGTCTTGGCTAGTGCATCATCATTGCTCAAAAGCGCAGAGACGACCGAGCCGAAGGTGGCAACCGCTGCGCCTGTGAGGGTTGCGATGTCGATCACTGTACGAGGATTGAAGCGCTCGACATAGGTCAGGGCATCGCACAAGACCAGACGGCCCTCGGCATCTGTATTAAGAATCTCAATAGTCTTGCCTGACATGCTGGTGACGATGTCGCCGGGTTTGGTGGCTTTGCTGCCGGGCATGTTCTCTGCGGCAGCGACCACTGCTACCACATTGATCGGCAACTTCATTTCGACAATGGCGTTCATCACACCGAAGACCGAGGCCGCCCCACACATATCGAATTTCATTTCATCCATAGCGAGCCCTGGCTTGAGGCTGATGCCGCCAGTGTCGAATGTGATGCCCTTGCCTACCAGTGCATAGGGCTGGGATTTGGCCGGGCCGCCCTTGTATTGCATGACGATCAATTTCGCTTCTTCGGCTGAGCCGGCCGCGACCGAGAGCAGTGAGCCCATGCCCAGTCGGGCCATTTGTTTCTCGCTCAGGATTTGCGTGGTCACTGACTTGGTACGGTTTGCCAGGGCCTTGGCTTGTTCTGCGAGATAGGTGGGAGTGCAGATATTGCCGGGAAGATTGCCCAATTCACGCGCGACGTTTAAACCATGACCAATGGCTTGCCCTGTCTTGAGTGCATCGGACTGGGCTTTTCTGCGTGCGCCTGCGAATGGGGAGATAGACACTGTTTTGAGAGCCAGCGCTTTGCCCTTGGAGCTCTTGGTCGTGGTGTAATGATAGCTTGCTTCTTCACAGGCCTGCGCGATCTGCGTCGCGGCCCAATAGGCGTCTCTGTCCTTGACCTCAATGGAGCCAAGTGCGAAATGGGCGCTGGCAGCTTGCGTCTTGCAGACGGCGCGTGCGGCAGCCTTGATAAATTTCACGGCATTGGCGGCGACGAATTTCGATTTCGTGCCAGCACCAACCAATAGCAGACGCTTGGCCTTGATGCCGGCAGGATTGTGGAGCAACTGCGTCTGGCCGATCTTGCCGGTGAAATCTCCTGATTTGATGAGATTGCTAATCGCCTTGGAGGTACCGCGATCGAGATCCCTGGCTTCATCACTGAGCGTGCCTTTGCCCCAGACTGCGACGACAAGGCAGTCGTTGTTAAGAGTAGTCAATGAATTCGCTTTGACGGAATAACGCATGAGGTGAACAGCTCCTGTTGTTGGGTTTGG
>JASBUV010000253.1 GCA_030147705.1 Gammaproteobacteria bacterium | reverse complement strand
CAAGGAATCCTGAGAGCCTCCGAAAAATCTTGTTCTCTGATCAGGCTTCCATGGTCGAGCACCAACGCCGCCCATTTCACCGCTATGCCTTCTCTCTTGCCAGGGCTTGGCCTCTTCTCTATTTTTGAAAAGTATGCCTTCAATCGTAGTAGGCATGCCCCCCACCTTATCGGCCAGTTTCTTGAAATACTCTTTATCAGCGGTCGGACAGCGGTCGGGATCCAGCAGTAACTGCAGCGCACAAGTACGCCGATTGCCCTCAACAGCTACTAGGTGCCCCCGCTCTTTGACGACACCGATTAGTTCCAGTGGGCTGGTCGCCCCTGTCTCAGCGATATCTTTCGCGAGTTGTTTGACCTTTTCATTTTTTAACAGGGCTTCAATGATCTTAGGCTGATCTGTAATTGGGTCATGCCTTGGGTTGATCGTATCCAAGTAAATGTCGAGAATCTCGAACGTCCCTCGCTTCGCCATCACTCCTTCCCCTAAATGTTTGAGCAATAAATAGACAGCAGCCACTCACCACAATAAAGGCGGTAGCCCGGTGGTTTATACGCTTTTCAGGGAAATTTTGCCAGACGAAATCTGGAGGGCCAAAAGCTGGCAGGAAAGAGAGGGAGAGCCGAAGTTACGAAAAACTATCAGTAAACTATCAGCCGTTACCGAGCGTTCCATAAAGCCCTGTAACTATTTGATTTTGAAGAAGAAATGGCGGACCGGACGGGGCTCGAACCCGCGACCTCCGGCGTGACAGGCCGGCATTCTAACCAGCTGAACTACCGGTCCGCGACTTTCAACTTCATCAACTGAGCCTGAACTACAGGCTGCAGTTTTGGTGGGTGGTGCAGGGATCGAACCTGCGACCCTCGCCTTGTAAGGGCGATGCTCTCCCAGCTGAGCTAACCACCCGTCTCGAGAGACAGCGCATTTTACCGACTTAACTTCCTATGTCAACAAAGTTCCCTGCCTGACTCACACATTCTTGGACTATTTGCTGGTATGGACAAATGCGCCGTCCCAATCCTGGGGAAGCGGCGTTTCGCGCAGGCTCTCGATACGCTCCAGATACACTTTGTAGAGCTCACATTCAGGCTCATTCTCCAGCAAGCTGCGCAGTCCTTGTTCAGCCTCATCCCAGTTTTGTTCGAAGTAATGCTGTTGCGCTTCGTGAAATGCCTTGACGCGTTTCTTGAGCGTCTTGCCCGCTGATTTCTCCCAGCAGATTGGTTCATAACATTCCACGGCTTTGAGCTTTCCCTTGACCTTCACCTTGTCGATCAGGCGCAGCAAAAAGCCGTCGAGATCTTTCGCTGTCTTCTCTCCGACCAGTAGTTTGATGCCGTAGAATTTTGTGAGACCTTCGAGTCGCGAACCCAGATTCACCGCATCACCCAGCACCGTATAGGAACGCCGGTAAGTTGATCCCATGTCGCCAACATTCATAAGACCGGAGTTGATGCCTATACCGATATTCACTTCCGGAAAACCCTTCTCCTTGAATACGGGCTTGAGCTCTTCCACTTTCTCCAGCATCTCAAGCGCAGCAGCTACTGCATTCTGACGATGCTCAGGATCATCGAGTGGCGCACCCCAGAATGCCATGACCATATCGCCTACGTATTTGTCGATGGTGCCGTTGTATTTAAAGATGATCTCGGTAATCGGCGTGAAAAACTCATTCAGCAGGGATTTTAACTGCGTCGCCTTCAGCTTTTCGGAGATCGACGTAAAATTGCGAATGTCGGAGAACAGTACGGAGAGCTCTTTACTCTCTCCTTCGAAGCCATAGTCATCGGGGTTCTGCAACATGGAATCGATATGCGCTGGTGGCACGTATTGATCGAACATACCTTTTATAGTTCTGCGTGTCTGACTTTCAGAGAGAAAGCCGTAAATGAGATTGGCTGCAGTGACCAGCACAATGAGTATCAACACATAGGCCTGCGCAAAATCCATATTGAACTGCGACCAGAGTTGAAAGTTCAGCCAAATCGCTGCGGCGGTCAGCGCGGCTCCCGTCGCAGTGAGCGATGCAGCTCCCAAATAGGGAAAAGCAAAAGAAATAATGATACCCAGCACCGTCACCATGAATAGCTGTGCGCCGGGGGCCCAGTCTGGCTTGTAGGGAAAGACTGCCTGGTTCTGGGATTGAAAGCCTGAGAACAACGATTCGGTATCGCTGCTGCCTCCAGACACCTCTGCAATAGGTTGTGATTCCAGCAAGGCGTGCAACATGTTCGCGTGGACCTCAACACCGGGATAGACAGGGTCGAGTGGCGTGGCGCGAATATCCTGTAAGCCCGGCGCACTGGTGCCAACGAGCACGAGCGAATTTTCAAAAACTCCCTCCTCTTCATTATCGTTCAGTACGTCTGTTGCCGAGACATATTTGAAGTAAGCATCATTGCGCAACGAATTAGGCCCGAGATAAGGCACGAGTACCGCTGAACGACGATCGGTGGGTATCTCAAACGCACCAGCCCCGCGACCGATACGTACGGCATACACAACGTCTTCGTTACCGTAGCGATTGGTGAGCAGCTCGTAGCTCTCCGCAAAGTTGTAGACCCGCATCATTTCCAGAGAAAGGGTCGGATATAACTCATTACCGTAGCGGAGCACCAGCGGCACGCGACGCACTACCCCATCGAAATCAGGCAACTGGTTCATGTTACCGCTGCCTCGCGCTGCATCCTGCAAGATCGCGATATTGCCGGTATAACCGCTCATGTCTTCCAGCGAAATGCGACTGGCGAGCTCAGGATCGATCTCTACAATTGACGGCGGCAATTCGTTGTAGGTTACCGTCTCCTGACGATTGAAATTGATTGCGAGCACCACATCGGCAGGACCTTGCATCGTATTCGCGAAATACTGATCCGCATTTACTTGCTGTTCAATGTCCGCGAGCGTCTCGTTGAAGACGGGTGGCAGTGCATCCAGATCCACGGTTTCAAGCAGGTCGCGAATGCTCCGATCCGCCTCCGGAAAAGTCACATCGAAGCCAATGACCAACGCGCCTTTCTCACCGAGCTTTTCAACCAGCTGGCCGACCTTGATACGGTTCCACGGAAAATGCCCCTCCTCCTGCATGCTGCGCTCATCAATGTCCACAATCACAATATTGTGTTCGGGGTTGCGCTGCATTCTCGGCATGAAACTCAGACGCTGGTCATAGACCAGATACTCGATGCGTTGCAGGATTGTGCGTAAAGCCTGGGGTGGAGAGAGTTGCAGCCAGATAACGAATAACACGATCAGCAAGCCCAGTGCTGTCGGGAGGCGGTTACCTTGAGTGATAAACCGGGAAATGGCTTTGAGTCGGGCTTGCAGGGACATGAGAGCCTCTTATTGGTTCTGCAGGCATTATAGGGCAATGGGTCTGTACATAAAATGGAACTGACGGTACCATGCCGCCTCTTTGAGCCCCGGACCCGGTATGGAAATCTTCAAGGAATTCACATTCGAAGCTGCACACCGCCTGCCCAATGTGCCGGAGGGCCATAAGTGCGCCCGCTTGCATGGTCATTCTTTCGCGGTACGACTCTATGTCGCCGGAGAAGTGGGTAGCGAAAGTGGCTGGGTAATGGATTTCTCGGATATTTCGGACGCGTTCAAGCCAGTCTGGTCACAGCTCGATCACCATTACCTGAATGAAGTTCCCGGGCTGGAAAACCCCACCAGCGAAAACATCGCGCAATGGATCTGGCAAAAGCTGCAACCGGGTTTGCCGCAACTTTCCTGTGTCGAGATCCGTGAAACCTGCACCAGCGGCTGCCGCTATCTTGGGCCCGATCGCTCCGCTCATCAATAATCAGCAATCCTGACGATCCGCTGCTTGAACGGTACGGGTTATTACTTCAACCAGCTCGCCGGCTCAATCGATTCATCGCTCAGGCTGGCAGTATCCACTGCGATATCGGCCTTGAGTAGCTGTTTCACCGCCATAAATTCTTTTGGCCGCGCTACGCAATCTGCGGCAATCACTTTGCCTGCTTTGAGGTAAAAGACGGCAAACCCGCTCTCATTGCTCACTGAGGGCTCACCGCGAACGACGCATTCGTCGAATCCTTGAAGCAATCCGGTTGACTGCAGTTTGGTACTGAATTGATCAGACCAGAACCATGGCACCGCATCGTAAGCGATTTTTTTGCCGCACAGATTGGCGGCCGCCACTCGCGCTTGATCATTGGCGTTCTGCACGGACTCCAGTCGAATATCCCTGCGGTAAAGCAGGCTCGGATGATTCGTACAATCGCCTGCCGCGACAATATCTGCATGACTTGTTTGTGCAAATTCATCAACGCGAATACCGTTGCTGATCACCAGCCCTGCATCTTCAGCCAGACGAGTGTTCGGAACAATCCCGATTCCTGCGATGACCAGATCAGCATCGATCGCAGTACCATCAGCGCAAATTACTCGATTCACACTACCATCACCCTCAAACGCTGACACCGAGGCATTGAACTGAAAGCGCACGCCATTGGCTTCGTGCAGTGCCTGCACAAATTCAGCAACCAGGCTACCAGCCACACGAGGTAGTGCGGAAGCCTCTCGTTCGAGAACCACGACTTGCAACCCAAGCTGACTCATCACTGCGGCAGCTTCCAGTCCGATATAACCAGCACCGATCACAACCGCTTTCTGACCAGCCTTTATTTTCCCTCGCAACAACGCAGCATCTGCAGCGGTGCGGAGATAGAACACGTTATCAAAATCTTCACCGATAGGAAGCTTGCGCACTGACGATCCAGTGCAGAGTGCGAGTTTGTCAAAATTTTCACTCGTACCACCAAGCAAACTGATTTCACGCGCATCCGCGTCGATTGCGAGCACGCTCTCGCCCAATCGCAATTCGATGTCGTTGTCCGCAAACGCTTGCTCAGGGCGAAGACGCATGCCATCGAGTTCTTTTTTTCCGGAAAGATACTCTTTGCTCAGCGGAGGCCGGTGATAAGGTAGCTCGGCCTCTGCTCCGACAAGAGTGATAGGCCCTTGCCATCCTTCTTTTCGCAACTGCATCGCAAGTGTCGTTCCTGCGTGGCTCGCACCGACGATAATGCATTTTCCATTACTCATTACTTTCTTCCCGCTTACTCAAAATCTGTGGCCGACAGTTCAGATACGTCATGCGGTAACTGCCAGTCGATTGCCGTTTTACCTTGTTCATGTAGATACTGGTTTGCCCGTGAAAAATGCCGATTCCCGAAAAAACCCCGACTCGCCGAGAGCGGCGAGGGATGCGGTGACTGTAAAACCAGATGGCGACTGCGATCTATGCCGGCGCCTTTCTTCTGCGCGTAGCTGCCCCACAATAAAAACGCCAGTCCGGATTTTCGCTCATTCAAGGCCGCAATAATCGCATCGGTAAACTGTTCCCAGCCTTTACCCTGATGTGAGCCGGCCTTGCCGGATTCCACTGTAAGGGTTGCGTTCAGTAGCAGCACTCCCTGTTGTGCCCACGGCAGCAGGCAACCATGTGGAGGTATGGAAAATCCCACGTCGCTACTGAGCTCTTTGTAGATATTCCTGAGAGAAGGAGGCACCTGCACGCCCGGCAACACCGAAAAACACAGGCCATGAGCCTGGCCAGGGCCGTGGTACGGATCTTGCCCAATGATAACCAGGCGCACATCGCTGAATGGCGTGCTGTTCAATGCGTTGAAGATTTGCTTACCAGGCGGAAAAATTTGTCGACCCTGAGCTTTCTGCTGGCGCAGAAATTCCCGCAGGGCTTGCATATAAGGCTGCTCAAATTCTTCAGCCAGCACCTCTTTCCAGGACGGCTCGAGTTGAATGTCTCGTGAGTTCTCGGCCGCAGCCATCAATTATTCGCCCTTCAATTGTGGGCGCAGATGGGGAAACAGCAACACGTCCTTGATCGAGGCCGAGTCGGTTAACAGCATAACCAGTCGATCGATGCCGATACCCTCCCCCGCAGTCGGCGGCATCCCGTACTCAAGCGCGGCGATATAGTCTGCATCGAAGTGCATCGCTTCCTGATCACCCGCATCCTTCTGTTCAACCTGTGCCTTGAAGCGTTCAGCCTGATCCTCTGGATCATTCAGCTCTGAGAAACCGTTCGCCAATTCGCGACCTCCGATGATCAGTTCGAAGCGATCTGTGACATCGGGATTCTCTTCATTTCGTCTCGCCAGAGGAGAAACCTCGATTGGATATTGGGTCACAAAAGTTGGCTGCTGCAGCGCCGCCTCTACACGCTGATCGAAGATTTCCATCACGATCTTGCCGAGCGGCCATGCCGGATCGAATTCCACTTCCAGTTCATCCGCAAGTTGCGCGGCGCTCTCTTTATCGGCCAGACGTTCTGCGCTGGCTCCCTGGCAATTTTCAACAATGGTCTCGACAACTGTCTTGCGCGCGAAGGGCTGGGCGAAATCGAGCTCCACACCCTGATAATTGAACGAGGTCGATCCCAACACTTTCTCCGCCACCTGACGAAACAAGTCTTCAGTCAAATCCATCAAGTCCTGATAGCGCGCATAGGCCTGATAGAACTCGAGCATGGTGAATTCAGGATTATGTCGCGTCGACAGCCCTTCGTTGCGGAAGTTGCGATTCAGCTCGTAGACTTTCTCGAAGCCGCCGACCACCAGACGCTTCAGGTATAGCTCAGGCGCGATGCGTAGATACATGTCCTGATCGAGCGCATTGTGATGCGTGATAAAGGGGCGCGCAGTTGCACCACCGGGGATCACTTGCATCATGGGCGTCTCTACTTCCATGAAGCCATGCTCGTCGAAATAATCGCGTATGGCTCGCACGATGTCCGATCGCAAACGAAACACGCGCCGCGACTCTTCATTGACAATAAGATCGACGTAACGCTGTCGATAGCGAATTTCTGTGTCGGTCAGGCCTTTGTGCTTATCCGGAAGCGGACGCAACGATTTGGTGAGTAGCTGGAACTCGGCCACCCTGATAGACAGCTCACCCTTCTGGGTTTTGAAGACTTCACCGCTGACACCGATGATATCGCCCAGATCGAGTGCCTTCAGCTGAGCTGCCTGCTCTTCCGGGAACGACTTGTTATTCATGTAGAGTTGAATCTGCCCACTACCGTCCTGAATGACTGTGAACGGGCCCCGCTGACGCATGATTCGACCCGCCACTCGCACTTGCACCGCCTTGTCTTTCAATTCTTCCGCGCTGGCTTGATCGAATTGATCGATCAAGTCTGCTGCCGAGTCCTGACGCTGAAAATCGTTGGGAAACGCCTGCCGCTGCCTGCGTATTTCCGCCAGCTTTTCGCGACGCAGCGCAATCAAGCGATTCTCTTCCTGTGCATGCTCACTGCCTGGCGCGTGTTGGTTCTCGCTGTTCTGCTCGTCACTCATGTCGTTAACATCTACTCATATTTCAATAATCAATTTGTCTTTGCAGGAGGCGTGCTGCATTTCGTCAAAGCCCCATCTTGAGGCTGGCCTCGATAAACTTGTCCAGATCACCATCCAGCACCGCACCCGTGTTAGTGACTTCCACATTGGTACGCAAATCCTTGATACGGGATTGGTCGAGCACATAAGAACGGATCTGGCTGCCCCAACCAATGTCGGCTTTAGCGTCCTCAACATTCTGCGCTTCTTCCTTGCGCTTGAGCTCCTCCATCTCATAGAGCTTGGCTTTGAGCTGCTTGATCGCCATGTCCTTATTCTTGTGCTGTGAACGCTGGCTCTGACATTGCACGACAATGCCACTCGGCTCATGGGTCAGCCGTACTGCGGAGTCTGTCTTGTTAACATGCTGCCCGCCAGCACCACTGGAGCGGTAGGTATCAACACGAACCTGGGACATATCCAGATCGACTTCGATATCGTCATCGATTTCAGGTGACAGAAAGACAGAAGCAAATGACGTGTGACGACGATTACCCGAGTCAAACGGCGATTTCCTGACCAGTCGATGCACTCCCGTTTCGGTGCGCAACCATCCGAAAGCAAATTCACCCTGAATATGTACCGTGGCGCTCTTGATGCCCGCTACTTCGCCGCCTGATACCTCGACCAGTTCGGTATCGAAGCCTTTGTCCTCGCTCCAGCGCAAATACATGCGGAGCAACATCTCAGCCCAGTCCTGGGCCTCGGTACCGCCTGAACCCGCCTGAATTTCGAGATAGGCATTATTTTCATCCATCTCACCGGAGAACATGCGGCGAAATTCGAGTTGCTCCAGCTGTGCACTGAGGCTATCAAGATCCTTGTCGGCTTCAGCCAACAATTCTGCATCACCTTCTTCCTGGGCCAGGTCCAGAATCTCGCGCACGTCATTCACGCCTTTATCGAGAGTCTTGATGGTATGAACTACCGCCTCCAAACCGGCGCGTTCTTTGCCCAATGCCTGGGCATATTCCGGTTTGTCCCAGACTGATGCCTCACCTAGCTCCAATTCGACTTCGGCCAATCGATCTTGCTTGGCATCGAAGTCAAAGATACCCCCTGAGGCTGTCAGTGCGCGCCTGCAGATCTTTGAGAAGGGCGAGTTGGGCATTGATTTCCATGGCTATCCTGTTTCCTTGGTACTGAATTCGGTGAAACGCGCATTTTAACCCATTGCTGCCGGGAAACCAGTAGCGACTTTCCCTACTTTCCCCACTTACTCCACCTACCTCACTTTCAGTCACATCAGGTCAATTCGCCGCCCTCTCTTTGCTTCGCAACCCTGCCACCTTCCCCGACTGCTATTATTGGGCTAGGCTGTGCTCCCACATAGAGCATCAGCAGGTCGAATCCTGCATAAAAGAGTCAGTAATGGGTCACATGATCCATTTACCGAAAGACATCTTAAGCGCAGGCCTTAAGTGAATGACAGCATCGTGAACAGCTTCAAAATCGGCAACGCCAGACTGCAGTGGCAAGAAGACGGCCGCCCTTATTCGATTGATTACAACGATGTGTATTTTTCTCGAGGAGACGAAATCGCTGAAAGCAGCCACGTTTTTTTCGCGGCCAACAACCTGACAGAGCGCTGGAATTCGCGAAACAATGAATCTTCCGCTTTCGTCATCGGCGAACTGGGCTTCGGTTGTGGACTGAATTTCCTGAATACCTGGCAGCGCTGGCAAGCATTCAAGCGAGAGCAACAAGCATCTGATCTGCGCCTTCATTACATTGCGCTGGAGAAACACCCGTTAAATAAAACCGACCTCGAACGCATCTGCAAGCTCTGGCCAGTGCTTGGCGATCTGTCAGCACAATTATTGACCCACTATCCGGATCACAGCGCCGGGTGTCACAGGTTGATTCTACAGCCAGATCTGATTCTCGATTTACACTACGGTGATGCACTGGACACTTTGCAGCAGCTTGGCCTGCAGCGAAACTTGCGCATCGATTGCTGGTATGCGGATGGTTTCAACCCCAAGACCAACCCGACCCTCTGGCAGCGACAGTTATTCCATTCGGTGGCGAAGCTTAGTAGCAAGCAAGCGACATTAAGCAGCTACAGCGTGGCTGGAGAGGTCAGGCGCGCGCTGCAGGATCAGGGATTTCAAGTTGAGAAGGCACCGGGTTTTGGCAACAAGCGGCATATGTTGAAAGCCAGTTATCCTGGCGAGACAGACTCTCACTCCATGCAACCCGGCGAACGAAGCGCTACCGTTATCGGTGCTGGACTCGCTGGTAGCGCACTTGCTCATAGTCTGGCCATTCGCGGCTGGAAGGTCACTGTCATCGAAGCGCAGAAGACTATTGCGATGGGCGCATCCGGTAGCGGGCAACTTAATCTGCGCTGCCAGTTAATGGCCAGCGCTTCTCCGCTGGCACGCTTCTACCTGCACGCCTATCTCTTCGCTCGCCACCAGTTCAGCACCCTTTCTGGTCATGACAGGTTCTGGCACCCGGGCAGCCTGATACATCTTGATTCGGCATTGAAACCCGGCAAACCCGACGCTGTCCCAAACTATAAAGAGAGACTGACTCAACTATACGACACAAATATCCTGACCGCTCTGAATGCAGAACAACTAAGCGAAATCGCAGGCATCGATGTGCATCAGGACGGACTTCACTTTCCTTTGGGAGGCTGGATCGATCCGAATCAATTGCTGAGCACGTATCTCTCGCACGAGAACATCACCCTGCTCTGCGGTAGCACCGTCGATGTTCTGGAATATGATGACAATAAATGGCTCTGCTACACAGATAATGGTGAGCTTCTCCATTCCGCTCCAGTGCTCGCACTCTGTGCTGGCGCCGGTATCCAGCACTGGTCACAAACCAGAGAATTACCACTGCAGGCGCTGCGCGGGCAGACTACCCAGATTGCCCACCCGGAACTGGCCTCCGACTTAAGCGCGATTCTCTGTGGAACACGAACGGTATTCCCAGCGTCCAATGGCACACAAACCGTTTCCGCCAGTTACCACCGTTACGAACAATCCACGCAGCATAGCCCTGCTGATGATGCGGAGAATCTGCAAGCCCTCAATGGCGAGTTACAAGGCTACAATCTCGATCACACTCATCGAGTTGGCTCCACTGTCGGAGTGCGATACAACAGCATCGATCACGCCCCGATCATTGGCGAGATGCCGGATCTGTCGCGACGGCCCGATTCGGCGAACAAAATCAACTACCTGCCCAAGCTGTTCATCAGCACAGCGCATTCTTCGAGCGGCCTTGCTACCTGTCCGTTCGCAGGCGAATACCTGGCCAGCAAAATCAATGGCGATGCGTTGCCGTTCGACAGTGACGTCGTTGATTCTGTTGCGCCAGAACGCTTTCTATTGAGAAAACTGAAAAGACGAGGCTAACAAGCGCGGTCGAAATACCTGCCTGCGCCATTTAACGATCGTAGTAGGCTGTAACGACCTTGGAGAGTGCCAGCGCGTCGTCCGCTCCGGCAAGTTCGCGAATTGAATGCATGCCGAAAGTCGGCACACCAACGTCCAGCGTTGTCACGCCCAACCCAGTTGCCGTGATCGGGCCAATGGTACTACCACAGGCCATATCGCTACGCATGACAAAGGATTGCGTAGGCACCTTTTGTTGTTTGCAGAGCGCTGTAAACAAGGCGACTGATTCGCTATTGCTCGCATAACGCTGATTGGCATTGATCTTGATCACCGGCCCCGCGTTCAGCAGGGGCTTGTGTAGCTCATCATGCTTCTCAGCATAATTGGGATGCACACCATGGGCATTGTCGATTGAAATCAGGAAGGAATGGTGGATGACCCGATCCATGGCATCGGGAGCCTTGTGCATGGAGGTGATCCAGCGGCTCAACACCTTCTCCAGAAAGGGACCTGCCGCACCCGAAGTCGAGGCACTGCCAACCTCCTCGTGATCGTTGCAAACCAGCACGCTCGCATGTTCGCTATCACTGTCAATCAATGCGCGACAGGCGAGATAACAACTCAGCAAATTGTCCAGGCGCGCTGAAGCAATAAACTGCCCCTCCAGACCAACCAGTGCCGGGGCCTGCGTATCATAGAGAAACAGTTCGTGCGACAGCACGACCTGCGCCTGTTTGGCAGCGGTGTTTTTACGAATTTCCTTGAGCAGAAAATCCGCAAAGCTAAATTTCTCTTCAGCCGCCTTGTTGGGAAACTGCAGGAGCAATGGTGGCAACTCTTTTTGCGCATTCAACGCCCTGCCCTCGTTAACTGCACGATCGAGGTGAATAGCGAGACTGGGAATGATTGCAACCGGCGCTCGCAAATCGATTAGCACCGATGCGAGTTCCCCGTTTCTCTTCTGAAAATGCACCCTTCCAGCGATGGACAGATCCCTGTCAAACCAGGGGTGTAGCAACGCACCGCCATAGACTTCAACCCCGAGTTGCAAATAGCCTTGTCTTTTGAGTTCGGGGGTCGGCTTGATCTTCAGGCAGGGACTATCAGTGTGCGCACCGGTAATGCGCACGCCTGATTTGGTGAGATCCTTTCTTCCCGTCTTGAAGGCAACAATCGACGAGTCATTGCGGCACACATAATAGGATTTCGCGCGCTCTAGTTTCCAGCTCTGCGCCTCATCGAGACGCACGAACCCTGCCTTGTCGAGCATGGCCGACAGGCTGGCAACCGCGTGGAAAGGGGTTGGCGACTGCTGAAGAAAATTCAGCAGTCCCTTATTGAACTGCGCATTGGTTTGCGCTTTTGACGGTTTGTTGCTCACTGCCAATTGCTACACGAGTGAATGATCAGAAAACAAATTTCGCTGGTAGTGTTCCGACACTGAAAACCCGGAAGCACCTACCCCGAACTATTGTACTTCGAGCAGTTCAACCTCGAAAATCAAGGCAGAATTGGGTGGAATAGCCGGTGATGGAGAAGCTTCGCCATAGGCAAGCTCTGGTGGCAGGTAAAGGCGCCACTTGTCACCCTCACTCATCAATTGCAATGCTTCAGTCCAACCAGAAATCACCTGAGACAGCCCAAATGTCGCTGGCTCGCCGCGCTGTACCGAGCTGTCGAACACACTGCCATCGGCCAGCGTACCGTGATAATGCGCAAGTACAGCATCCTGTGCAGTTGGAGAGGCTCCTCCTGCCGGACCTTCTTCAAGAATCTCGTACTGCAGGCCAGAAGCCAGAGTGACTACACCATCACGCTGACCGTTTTCCGCCATAAATGCACGACTTGCATCCAGGTTGGCTGACAAAGCTGCCTGCTGGGCAGACTGCTGACGCTGCATGAAATTCTGCAGGGCAGTCATAATTCCTTGCTCATCCAGTGCGATAGACCCGTTCACCGTATCAGACAGACCTGCAATGAAGGCATCGAATGGCACCTCAGTGAGGACATTCTGTTGCAGCAGGTTTTGGCCTATATTCACACCGATTGCGTATCCAATGCGATTATCTTCATTCTCCAGGTCGACATCGCTCTGGGCGATGACAGAGAATGGCGCTGCAAGCAGGCACAGGGCCGCAACTGGCTTACGCAGGCTGACGAGTGATTTCATAGTGAATTCCTTGAAACGTTTAAAATTGGTGTGTGAATAGCTTACCTGTAACGAAGATCACAGTCCGCCAGCCACGAAGACAGGCATACTAACTGGGAACTTTGGCAATTAAAAGGGCCCTATTGGCAGTCAGCCGCACAGTAGGTAATACTAGTCGTACCACTGATTTCACTGCATCGCGACCTGGCCACGCTTGCAAGGCTGACTTTTTGAGAATCTGGATGAGGGCTGCTGAGAAGGACCTGACGAGAGACTGGAGAGAGTCTGGAGACAGACCTGAAGAGCGCCCAAAGACAGTGCGAATTGACAGAACAAGGTCAACGCGCAGCATAGACAGCAGAAGCGCCGACTGCAGCAAGAAACATTAACGATATGACAATGAAAAACATTAATCGCCTGATTCGTTTCAGCAACTTGCTGATTTTCACCGCTTGCACCCTGCTATTGGCTGCCTGCTCGCAACCCTTCACGGTATCGGTCAATAGCCAGGCTGTTTATGATCCCCAGGGCAGGCTGCCGGGCAATGAAGCCATCGATGCGAATCTGCAAGGCTGTATCAATCTGGCCATGCAGCAGCAGAGCGTGGACATCCCCGCTCGACTGACAGTGCTCTCTTGTGCAGATGCAGAAATTCGCAATCTCGAGAACATTGGTCAGCTCAGTGCATTACGCTTTCTGGATCTCGCCAATAACAATATCCGCAATCTCACACCGTTGGAAAACCTGCGCGGTCTGAGCGGACTTAACCTCATGAACAACCGTATCGTGGACATCGGCCCATTGCTCAATGTGCCTACTCTTGCCACGGTCAATCTCACTGGTAACAACGAAATACCCTGCGACGAACTCGCCGCACTCCGGGAAAAACTCAGTGGGAATCTGACTGGACCTGAGCGCTGCAGGGAATAAGTTTCAGGCAGGAACACCGCTATGGAACCGGAACTCCGGATCGGGTGAGTTAATCAGCTCTTTTTCTCTGCGCGCAAAATCCCGAATTCGCTTCGTAATACTCTTTTTGCTGAGTTGTTGTGCCAGTGTCAGATAGTCCTCATAGTGTCTGGCCTCTGACTTCAACAGACTGATGTAGAATTTCTTGAGCTGTGCATCCAGATGCGGCGCCAGACAAGCGAATCGTTCGCAGGAGCGTGCTTCGATAAATGCCCCCATGATCAGAATATCGCTCAGCGTATCGCCCTGATGATGATCGATCAGTTCGCGCAGGCCTGCTGCATAACGCGAAGGGCTGAGTTGCACGTAGCGCACCTCACGACTCTGCATAATGTCTACTACTTGTTGAAAATGCAGGAGCTCCTCTCTGGCCAACTGCGACATCTTGCTCAGCAGATCGCTATGGTGCGTATAGCGGTACATCAGATTCATCGCAGTTGAGGCCGCTTTTTTCTCGCAGTTGGCGTGATCGACCAGCAGCACATCCTGGTTATCCAGTGCCGCAGCGATCCAGGCCTCGGGCGTTTCGCACGGCAGAAAATCATGAATTGATTGCATTGCTGAAGAATTGGTGCCAGACATGGGAATACAACTAATGGCGAGTGGAATCGTCGGCGTCAACAGCGCCACCGGATTCCGAGTCCGGGCCTGTTAACTGTTCAGCGTCGCTTTCCTCTGCCTGTCCCAGCATGTCCTGATCGAGCTGCTTGGACGTTTTTGCCCCCAGCTTTTTCAGAGTCTCGACTCGCTTCAGCAAGTTGCCGCGACCGCTCTTCAATTTATTGAACGCCTTGTCATAGGATTTTTGTGTCGCATCGAGTTTATTGCCAACTTCCTGCAGATCGCCGACAAAGGCGGCGAACTTGTCATACAAATCACCCGCCCGCCGAGCGATTTCGCTGGCATTCTGACTCTGTTGCGCAAGCCGCCAGAGATTCTGCACGGTCTTCAGTATGGCGAGCAATGTACTCGGCACGACGAAGACTATATTGCGCTCAAAAGCGAAGGTTAGCAGCTCAGAGTCATGCCGCGCCGCCTCGGCGTAGGCCGCTTCGATGGGCATGAACAGGCAAACATAGTCGAGGGAATTCAATCCCGTGAGATTCTGGTAGTCCTTGCCTGCCAGGTTTTTTACATGCAGGCGTAGCGACTGGATGTGCTGCTTGAGATACTCGGCGCGCTTGTCCTCGTCATCAGTTGAGCAGTAGTCATCCCAGGCCTTCAATGACACTTTCGAGTCGATAATGATATCGCGCGACTCCGGAAGATGGACGACGATATCGGGTTGCAACTTGCTGCCGTCTTCAGCGCGCAGATTGACTTGCACATCGTACTCACGCCCTTTCACCAAGCCTGATTTTTCGAGAATGGATTCGAGTACAAATTCACCCCAATTGCCCTGGGCCTTGTTGTCGCCCTTCAACGCATTGGTCAGGTTAACGGCGTCTTCGCTGATTCGTTTGTTCAGCTCTTGCAGATTCTTGATCTCGTTGGTCAATGAAAAACGATCTTTGGATTCCTTGTCGTAGGTTTCCTCAACCCGCTTCTCAAACTGACTGATTTTTTCCTGCAAGGGATTCAATAAGCTTGCCAGGCTGTCTTTGCTGACATCGTTGAACTTTTTGGTCTTGTCTTCAAAAATCTCGTTGGCAATATTCTTGAATGCCACACTGAGTTGCTCTCGCGACTCGTTCAACAGCTTCAGCTTTTCAGCGGTTTGCTCTTTCTCCATCTGCAGACTGGTACGCAAGCTCGCATTCTCTTCTCGCCTGGCCTGCAGTTCGGTTTCCAAACTCGCTTGCTCCGTCTGTAATTCGCGGAGTCGCTCGTGGACGCCCGCCAATTCATTCTGACTTGCCGTGAGTTTCTCTTCGGCCGACAGTTTGGCCAGACGTAATTTTTGTGCTTGCAAGAAGAGCCAGAGTATTGCGCTGAAACTGGCGAGCAGTATCAGCACAATAACAATCAGACTGGTAGCATCCATGAAAAGCTCCGACCCGCAATGGGCGCGGTGGGAGAATTAGCTGAGGTTGTCGTTGATCGCTTGCAGCAAGTCTGCAGCGAGTTGGCCGTCTTCACCTGCGGTGACAAGGGCTTCTGTTACCACATTCACTGTTGATTCGGTTTCCAGTAGCCGCACAGCAAAATCCTG
>JASBUV010000246.1 GCA_030147705.1 Gammaproteobacteria bacterium | reverse complement strand
TTCGCGCTATTGGAGCAGGATGCAGCGACGCTTGAGATGACGCTGTTTGGTGATCTGGTGCGCGCTGAATTCGATGCCGGCGGCTATGTCCCGCGTATCCCCGCAGCCAAGTTCGGCAGTGAGCTGCGCTATTTTGGCGATAACTGGAGTGTGCATCTGCACGCGACTCGCGTTGCGGATCAGTCTCGGGCTGGCAGCTACGAGCTGACTACAGAGGCTTATACCTTGTTGTCCTTGTACGGTGATTATCATTGGACAATGCGCGGTGGACAGGAGATGAAGCTTTTCTTCCGCGGGGATAACCTGCTTGATGAAGAGGTTCGGAATCACACGTCACTGCTGAAAAACTATGCGCCGGAACCAGGCAGAGGATTCACTCTGGGCCTGCGTTTCGATTACTGATAGTCGAGAGTCAGAGAGCTTAGTTGCTGGCGGCTTCGGTTGGTACGAAGTCGCCAGTAAATCTGACCAGCAACTCGTTTTCAAAGAAGACAGTAAGTCGTTCCTGTCCCCGTTCGCCACCACCCGGCTGAAAGCTGTAGATATAGTCCCAGCGATCCTGATGGAACGGGTCGCGTACCAGTGGTGTGCCCATGACAAAGATGACCTGCCGCTTGGTCATGCCAGGACGAAGCTGATCAACCATTTCCTGGGTAATGATGTTGCCCTGGGGAATGCCAATCTTGTAAACACCGGGAAAATCCAGAGAAGTAACGCTGCCGCAGGCACTGATGCCGAGGAACAGGGCGGTGAGAAGTGTCAATCTGGCAAGTTGTTTCTGGCTCATAATTCTGGCTGTCTGTGTCGAAGGATCGATCCTGATCACTCGCTTGATATTCGGGCCGATCATAGCAGGCTAAGTCGCATTGCTCCAACTTCGCACCAGCCTATCTCCAGTCTATCTCCAGCCTCAGGGTAGCTAGACAGCAAAACCGGCCGCGAGTTCAGTTTCGTGTGTGTTTTCAGAGGTGATCGGGAAGGGGATCTAGCGATGATTCCTGATTGCCTCTCTGCTGCATGCTGCTTGCTGCCATCTGAGCGGTCCCCTTGCGCTTTCCTCAGGTGGAGGGAGCGGGCATAATAGCTCACCGATCAGACAGGGAATACTGCTCCCTGCTTCCAATAACAGCACGGTGACTGATCGGCTCAGCCAACTGTGCACCCCAGACGCGAGTGAACTATGGCCTCTGAAAACCAGGAACTGCGCAACGCCGGTCTCAAAGTGACCCTGCCCAGAATCAAGATTCTGCAAATCCTCGAGAGTTCCGACAACAAACATATGAGTGCCGAAGACGTGTACAAGGCGCTGATTGAAGCGGATGAAGACGTCGGTCTGGCAACGGTCTACCGGGTACTCACCCAGTTTGAAGACGCAGGGCTTGTTGTGCGCCACCACTTCGAGGGTGGTCACTCAGTATTTGAGCTGGATTCGGCCGATCACCACGACCATATCGTCTGCAACAAGTGTGGCAACGTGGAAGAGTTTTACGACGAAGTCATTGAGAACCAGCAAGAGAAGATTGCGAAAAAATTTGGCTTCAAGATTACTGATCACAGCCTCTATCTCTATGGGCTGTGTGCGAACTGCCAGAAAGCAGCCGAATAAAAGCGCCTGAACTAAAGAGATAGGCTCGGCCTATCCGGCCTGACTCATCACCATCTGCTCTGCGTGGGCGAGCGATTCTGCGCTGTAGTCTTCACCGCCCAGCATGCGCGCCACTTCCCTCACCACTTCATCCGACGACAGTGTCACGATCTGGGTCGTGGTCGACTTGCCTTTGCTCAGTTTGCTGACGAAATAGTGATGATGTGCCTGACCCGCCACCTGAGCCTGATGGGTCACACAGAGTATCTGTGTACGTTGGCCCAAAGCGCGCAGCAATTCGCCAACGACCTTGGCGACGCCGCCGCCGATTCCCACATCCACCTCGTCAAAAACCAGACTCGGGATTTCTGAGGTTTGGGCAGTAATCACCTGAATGGCGAGGCTGATGCGAGACAGCTCACCGCCGGAGGCGATCTTGCTTAACGCCGCCGGTGGCTGACCCGGGTTGGTGCTGACCAAAAACTCAACCTGCTCGAGGCCTTGCAGCGAGGGCTTGTTGCCTTCCTGACGATTCAGCGCTACGTGAAGCTCGGCATGGGGCATGCCGAGTTGGTGCAGCTTTTCATTCACTGCCTTGCCGAGCAGTGCCGCGCCTTTCTGGCGTTGCTTGCTCACATCTGTCGCCATTTGCAGATACTGCTCCCGCAACAGGCGATCATTTTTTGCAAGCTTCTCGAGCTCGGCATCCGAGTTCTCGAAGCGGGAGAGCTGCTCGCGCAGATTGGTGACCAACTCCGGTAACTCGGCAGGCTTGATCTTGTGCTTGCGTGCCACCGCATGGAGCAAGGTAAGGCGTTCGTTGACCGTGGCCAGGCGCTCTGGATCAGCCTGAAACTGGTCATCGAAGGCGCGTAATTCGCCTACTGCCTCGTCCAGCTGAATGGTTGCGGTTTCCAGTAATTCGATGATTGTGCTGACGGCTTTGTCGCCTTCCGGGATATCGCGCAAAGCCGCCAACGCATGGTGCAACAAGGACGAGGCATTGGCCTCATCGTCATCCCTGCAGGCTTGCAGCGCAGTACTGATGCTGCTGCGGATATCATCGGCATTGCTGAGGCTCTTGAATTCGGCTTCCAGATCCGCGATCTCATTCTCACCGATAGCCAGCTCTTCCAGTTCGCTCAGCTGGTAAGCGAGTAGCTGACTCTCGGCTGAATTCTCCTCAGACTGCTCGCGAAGCTCAGTCATTTGCCGGTAATTCTGTTGCCACTGCTTGAAGGTCGAATGCAGGTTCCCTAACAGACGAGCGTCGACGGCGTAATCGTCCAGCAGGCGCTGATGGGTACTCCGGCGCAGAAGTGACTGGTGTTCGTGTTGGCTATGGATGTCGAGCAGCATCTCACCCAGTGTTTTCAGGTTCGCGAGTGTGACTGAGACGCCGTTGATAAACGCGCGCGACCGTCCGTCCGTATTGACGACTCGTCGCAGGATGCAGTGCTTGCTGTCGCTGTCGTTCTCCAGCTCGTGCTCGGCGAGCCATTCCCGGGCTGCGGTGATGGCGCTGGTATCGAACTCTGCCGAGATGTCGACCCTGTTCGCGCCGGCGCGAATAACTGTCTTGTCTGCTCGGTCGCCCAGACTGAGTCCGAGCGCGCCGAGAATGATGGATTTGCCGGCTCCGGTTTCGCCGGTAATTACCGACATGCCCGACTCAAACTCGATTTCCAGGGTATCGA
>JASBUV010000242.1 GCA_030147705.1 Gammaproteobacteria bacterium | reverse complement strand
CAGTGTAATCAATGAGCAATTTCTCTCACCTGAAGCCTTACCCGAAGTCACTATTCCCCTGTGGGAGCAGCCCTGGTTCTTCACCACGCTGAAGCAAGCAGGCGCGAGCATGATCGTGATTTTCCTGATCTTCGGCGTACTGCGTCCGGCCATGAAATCAGTAGTTGGAACAGCACCAGCCGCCAAGCGCGGCCGAGCCAAGCTGGCTGTTGCTGGCCCAAGCATGGATGTTAGTGACGATACGGTTGAAGTATCCCAACAAGCTGCGGCACAGCAAATTGACGCACCACCACCTGCGGTGTCGGTCTACGACCAGAATCTGAGCCGCGCTCAGTCACTGGTTTCCCAGGAACCACAGCGTGCTGCACGTATGATCCAGAACTGGCTAACCAATGACTAGTACCTCACGCAAATTTATCGAAGGTTCGGTGTGTGAATGGAAGACACCACAGCTTGTCGATAGTCCTGCCAGCAACGCGGCGAACAAAACGCAGACTGATGAAGAGCTGCGTCAGCAAGCGTTCGATCAGGCCTACAATGAAGGCTATGCTGCAGGTAAGCAGCAAGGACTGGAAGAAATAGCGCAACGCAAACAAGTCGTTGAAAACTTTCTCACCGCCCTCTCCAGGCCTTTCGACGATCAGTCAGAAGAGGCAGCCGAATATCTCGCACAGCTCGCAGGCAGAATTGCCAAGAGTCTGGTCCGTCGCGAACTGCGTACCAAACCGGAAACACTTATGGCATTGGTGCGAGACACGATCAGTACACTGAACAGCACCGAACATGAAATCACAGTGCATCTTAATCCCAATAATGCAACCGTGATTCGCGAGCTGATTCATGATGACAACAAAGAACAAAGCTGGCGCATCATCGATGACCCGATGATTTCGCTGAACAACTGCAAGGTCAGTTGCCGCAATTCGATCATTGATGCTGATCTGGATCAGCGCATCAGCATGATCATTACCCAATTTCTGGGCGATGAACGCAATGGAGCGCGGGAATGATCAGCACTCAACATGAGTCACCGCGTCAACAGCGCAATGCATTCCTGCGCAATAAAATGCGCGCCTACACCGACCTGGTGACTGCGCCCGACCTGCCTGTTGAAGGTCGCCTGGTGCAGATGACTGGCCTCACGCTGGTAGCAGCTGGGACGCAAGCGAATATTGGCAGCCGCTGCAAGATCGTCGTTTCTCCCGAGCGAGAAGAAGAAGCCGAAGTCGTCGGCTTCTCCGACGGTAACATCTATCTCATGCCTATCGGTCGCATTCATGGCCTCAAGCCTGGTGCGCGTGTCATACCGGTGCCCCATTATCCTGAAGTTGGTGTCGGTAACGCGTTGCTGGGCAGGATCATAGACGCAATGGGCACGCCCCTCGATGCCAAAGAAGCGCCGCGCTATGACAGACATGTGGAACTTCTCGGACCTCCGATTAACCCTTTCGCTCGCATGCCCATTGACCGCCCAATGGATGTCGGCATTCGCGCCATCAATGGTTTGTTAACAATCGGCCGTGGCCAACGTATTGGCCTGTTCGCCGGTAGTGGTGTCGGCAAGAGTGTGTTGCTGGGTGAAATGACCAAGAATACTGAAGCTGACGTGGTGGTCGTGGGTCTGATTGGCGAACGCGGCAGGGAAGTCAGGGAATTTGTTGAAAACATTTTGGGCCCGGAGAGCATCGGCAAAGCAGTCGTTGTAGCCACTCCTGCCGATGACCCACCTCTTATGCGTTTGCACGGCGCGTGGCGCGCCACTGCTATCGCTGAATACTTCCGTGATCAGGGCAAGCATGTCTTGTTGCTCATGGATTCGCTGACGCGTTTCGCTCAAGCACAGCGAGAGCTTGCACTGGCCATCGGCGAACCCCCAGTTACCAAAGGCTACCCACCTTCAGTCTTCGCTCAGTTACCGACGCTGGTCGAACGCGCGGGCAACGGCGATAGCGAAACAGGAGGTTCTGTAACAGCAATCTATACCGTGCTGGCTGAAGGCGATGATCAGAATGATCCCGTGGTCGATGCTACGCGCGCAATTCTGGATGGGCACATCGTACTCTCCAGATCACTCGCAGAAGCGGGAATCTATCCTGCAATCAATATTGAAGCATCTATTAGCCGGGTCATGAACGGCATTGTCAGCGAGCAGCAGATTCAGTCGGCGATCGCTTTCAAGAAGCTATACAGCAGTCATGAACAGAACAAGGACCTGATAAATGTCGGAGCTTATCGCTCCGGAACCGATCCGGAGATTGATCGTGCAATTAAATACTTCCCACACTTGCAGAGCTATTTGCAGCAAGGCCGCGGGGAGAAATCCACATACCAACAAAGCCTGGATGATCTGCTGGATCTGCTTCATCCTCAGGAGGTGTAAATGAAACGCTCAACACGCCTTGAAAAACTTGCTGATATCAATTCCGGTTACGAAAACATGGCACTTGCAGCGCTGGCGACTGCGCGAAGCCAGTACCAGAAGCATGAAGATCAGCTCAATCAACTCAAAATCTACCGCGAAGATTATCGCACTCAGCTCACCGAGCGAATGCAGGGAACCACATCCGCCAGCGAGATTCGCGATTTCCAATATTTCTTCGCCTCACTGGATGATGCAATCGACCAGCAGACCCTTGTCGTTGAACGGGCAGCTGCAGAACTCGAAAAGGTCGAGCAGAACTGGCTACACAGCCGCAAGGAAGTTAAGAAATTCAGCCAGGCTGCTCAAAACCTGAAGCAGCGCGAAGTAGCTGACGCGGAACGCCAAAGTCAGATGGAAAGTGACGAACTGAATACGGCCAACTATCTTTTGAGGTCGCGCAGCACGTCCCATTAAACAGAATTTTCGTGCATCGAATTTATGGATTGTTAAACGACTATCCCGAAATGGCCCGCTAATTGCTTTATTCCTGATTAACTACAGCAACCAGCTAGCCGGTATTGACCATGAATACAACGCTAAACTTTCTCAGTGTGCCCAAAGAATCCGCAACTTCCGCGTTTTCTGCTGAATCTACTGCTGAATTATCAGGCAACGCAGGCGTTGAAACAGCCACCGGGCGGCAAGGATTTGCCGGTTCAGGGGAAAAATCTGCCTCTTTTGCCAACGTACTGAAAGAAGAAAGCCAGCACAGCGGCGAAAATTCTGAGCAGACTTCAGACTCCCGTGGGGTCAATGCTTCTGAGCAAAGCGGTGAGACAGATGCAGACACGAAAAAAACCACGGGCGCAACAATCTCCAGGGGTGGCGCAACTCGGGACGTTGCTGAGGCGAAAGCCGCAACACCAGAGACAGACCAACCTCAAGCGCAGCCGGGCGAGTCAGCTCAATCTGAGACTTTGGCTGCCCTCGACAGCACCACTGACGAATTGAATGTCAGCACAGACGAGGCAGAAGGCACTGACGGTCGGGGAAATTCAGAGACCGCCGATCGCACACAGGTTAACATCCAATCCAGCCTCGTATTGCGCGAATCCATCGCGCGAGTGCTGAGTGGCGGATCGCGCACTGCTCCGGGAACAGAGTTACGAAACAGCAATTCAGTTACAGATGATCGCCTGGCTGACTCCGACCTCCTGACGTCTCAACTAGCTGAAGAAAAGCCCCCCCAGGACCTCGCGCCAGGCCTTAGCAAAGATACCAGCTCAAGTACCGCAACAGACGCAGCAAGACAGACTCTTTCTCTCAGCAACACCGTGCGCCACTCCACTGAATCAAACCTGTCGACTGTAACGAACCCAGACAAGCAAGTTTCTTCACTGCAAGCATCGTTGTCGATTACTGATGAATCAGGAGCGGCTGTCCACGCATTGAAATCAACTGGCACTCCGCCAGCGTCTACCGTACAGGAATCAGGCCAGCACACGAATTCTCTGAATGCGCAGATTGGAGTTCCAGATACCGGGTCTTTTGCAAGCCGATCCGCGCAGGAAACTGCACAGCAATCCGTTTTGAACTCACTCTCAGGAACACAAGCAGATAAGCAGGCTGTAGTAATCAACCCTGCTGTTCTGGATTCTGAATCAACCGGGAAGCAGACCAGATCTGATTCCTTCTCAGTTACTGCAAGCCTTGAGTCGTTTCCAGCGGCAGGAAAGCCGTTGCCGCCTACTGGTAAAAGCCTGCCTGCTGGACTTTTTTTTCAAGGTGAAGGAGACAATCCCGCATTGTCCCAGAGCGAGCGTGCACAACAGGCAACACAGCCTATCGATCTGAACAACGCGATCGCAAGTAAGCAGCTCGCAAACTCACAGCAAAGTTTCGAGAAAGGCTTCGAAATCAATAGCGACAGATTGATGCGCTCAGTGCTCGGGTCTTCAACCCCGACAGCAGAAGCGCTCACTCCTGCAGCACCTGTACAGACTGCACCGGATTCATCTGCATCCAGCACATCGCTACTCAACCCGTTGCTGCAAGTAACTGCAGAGAAAACCTTACAAGCTGCTCGCGCGCCGCTTTCAGCAAGCAGCGAGCCAGCCCTGACATTGAATATCGCGGCACAAGCAGGTAGCGCCGAATGGCAAAGTCGATTGAGCGGCCGTATCAAATGGATGGGCAATCTCAACATTTCCTCAGCCGAGCTTAAATTACATCCAGCCGAGTTGGGCGCCGTAGAGATCCAGATTACGACTGAAGACGACCAGACTCGCGTGAGTTTTATCACCAGTAACGCCGCGGCCAAGGAAGTCATCGAATCTACATTACCCCGGCTCAGAGAACTATTAAGCGAAGGCGGACTGCAATTGGAACAAGGTGACGTTGCACAACGAGATCTGTCCGATGAACAAAAGGCACGGGAATTACTCAATGGTGAACGTGCAGAATCAGAAGACGGTGATGATGGCGAGCAACAACAGGCAAATATTCATTTCACTCGTAAATCGACGAGTCAGATTGACCACTACGTCTGACCGCTGAGGAGT
Organism: Gammaproteobacteria bacterium; assembly: GCA_030147705.1. GTDB lineage: Bacteria > Pseudomonadota > Gammaproteobacteria > Pseudomonadales > Pseudohongiellaceae > UBA9145. The sequence continues at coordinate 1,708 of JASBUV010000242.1, read as the reverse complement.
CTATCGCATGAACTTGAAAAAAATCATCATCATTGGAGTCGCAGTCGTCGGATTGGGAGGGGCTGGCGGAGCCTATTTCCTGGGCTATCTTCCGGGCAGCTCTGCATCCGCAGCTAGCACAGAGAGCGAAGCAGAAGCGGAGGTCGAATACGATGAAGAAGGCAACCCGATTATTCCAGGCCGTCCGATCTACATGCCGATCAACCCGCCCTTCGTGGTGAATTTTACCCATCTGGGCACACTCCGCTATCTGCAAGTATCGCTATCGGTCATGTATAACGATCAGCGAATCATTGATCGCGTCTCGTCTGAGCTTCCCGCCATACGCAATGATCTGATTCTCCTGCTAAGCGATCAGACCTTCGAGAAACTTAGCAGCACAGCTGGCAAAAAAGAATTACGCAGCGAAATGATCGCAGCGATCAATCAGCAGGTTTTGACACAAGAAGACCGTGATATACACGGCGAGGTGTACATCACCAATTTTGTAATGCAGTAAACGTGCACTAGTGCGTTGAATGAACTATTCATAGTTGTATAGCCAGTGCCAGAACTGGTTCAGGAGAAAACCATGACCGACTCAAATGACGAAAACAACACAGAAAACAATGTTGAGAACACAACAGACGAGAATCAGAATTCAGAGCAATCAACTGACGGTTCCGTGGATCAGATGGCAGCGATGGCCGCAGCTATGGAAGAAGCTGAAAAGCATCAGGCAGCGGACGACAACACCATAGAAGCCGAAGTCACTCCGGCACGGAGCGCCGAGCAGATTGCACGCACAGTAAGCGGCGCCGACGTTAATATCGAAGCGCTGTTGAAAGTACCCGTCTCTCTTTCTATTGAAGTCGGGCGGACCAAAATGGCACTCAATGACTTGCTCGATACTCAGGAAGGCGCCGTTATCGAACTCGAACGATTACTGGACGAACCGCTCGACATTCTGGTCAATGGTGCTCTGATCGCGCACGGAGTTGTCGTACTGGCGGAAGATCGGTTTGGCATTCAGGTCACCGACATCATCAGTCTGGAAGAGCGCGCCCGCAGCCTCTGACAAGGATTTCCTCTTTCCCCCGCAGCGTCGATGCCGGCGCTGCGCATAACTATAACCCATTGTTATATAAGGCTTTATTTTTCACCCATCCTCGATTCCTTATATTTATCTGTCAATAAACGATATCTAGCTATAGAGTATAAGAATCAGCAGCCCCGCCGCGGCCCGTCAATGGACTCCGGGCGTGCTGCTCATTGCGTGAAAAAGCCGTTCTTATACTCCTGACTAGCAATGCTGCAGCCTTTAACTGGCTGCTATTCGATCCAGGCAGGCTGGCCTTCGTGCTGCCCTGCTCGACTTGAAAATGACAGGGCCGCCAACAATTGGCGCGAAGACAAATGGCTGACAACGACGATACCTCCAAAAGCCAGAATGAATTTGATTCTCTCGATGACGAATTCGAGTTTGATCTGTTTGATGAATCAGAAGGCGATGCTGCAGATGAGTCAGGCGATGCAGAGCTGGAAGAATTTCCAGATCTCGAAGAAGACCTGGACGAGCAGTCCCTCCGTTCTACCGAAAAAGAAGTAGACCCATCCACTCTGCACGATGACTTGCATGATGATCTCTCCGACGATCTCGAAGAGGGATTGTTCGAGATAAGTGATGAAGAAGTGCAAGAGGAATTCGCAGCGCTGGAGCGCGAAGAGA
>JASBUV010000238.1 GCA_030147705.1 Gammaproteobacteria bacterium | reverse complement strand
ATCCGCCGCAGTGAGCACAACCCGAGGAGTCAGGCCCTGGCTCTGAAAAGCCTCATCGAGTCTGGAGCGCCCGGTAAAGCCGAACGTGTAGGTAACGAGCGGGTAACGAGCGAGGTCGGCTAGCGTGATCTGCTCAACCTCAGCCAGCGGATGCCTTTGCGGAACGAGTACAGCCCGGTTCCATCGATAGCACGGCATCATCACCAGTGAACTGAACAGCTCCAGAGCTTCGGTGGCGATCGCAAAATCAGCCGTTCCATCAACCGCATAGCCGGAGATCTGCATTGGCGACCCCTGGTGCATGTGCAAGGAAACATCCGGAAACCGGCTGATAAACCGCTCGATGACTGGAGGCAACACATAGCGACATTGGGTGTGGGTAGTCGCGATCGAAAGAGTCCCTGACTGCCCCTGAGTGTGCTCTTTGGCCACCGCCCGGACCCCGTCTGCTGCGCCGAGCACTTGCCGTGCCTGCTCCAGAACGGCTTCTCCTGCCGCGGTGATCCCTGTCAGATGCTTCCCACTGCGCTGGAAAACTTCTACTCCAAGATCCTCTTCCAACTGCCTGATTTGTTTGCTTATTCCAGGTTGCGATGTGTGCAAGTTCCTGGCCGCGGCAGTAATGTTCAGATCGTGTCTTGCCACCTCAACCAGATAGCGCAATTGCTGCAGTTTCATTCCACCTCGTCCTTTTCAGTTTCCATCCAGACCCCTGTGCACGGGCCGGTAAGGTTGGCGAGATTATAACTTTATGGAATAAAAATATAATCAAATAGTGCTTTTAAGAATATACCGAAAGACTTACAGTGCGCGCTCAGAAAACCCGCTGGCGTCGAGCTTGCTTGAACCTCATTCTGAGAGGATCGCAGCACGCCATGCCAACTTATTCGGGCTTGAGTTATATCACGCAATCGCATGATTTTATGAGATTTTTTGACTAATGGATTTTCTGCTACACATCGCTGCCGGTGCCGGAGTTGGTTTCGCAATAGGTCTCACCGGCGTAGGCGGCGGATCGCTGATGACGCCGCTACTGCTGTTCTTCGGCTACCCGGCTCCGGTAGCAATCGGCACAGATCTGCTCTATGCCGCCCTCACCAAGTCAGGTGGTGCTGTGGCACAACACCGGGCCGGTAATGTGGACTGGAAAATCGTTGGTCTGCTCGCCGCCGGCAGCATCCCCATATCGATTCTGCTGCAGTTTACCCTGCTGGGTACCGGCTTTCAGGAATCGCCCGGGTTCGAGAGCCTGCTCACAACAAGCTTGGGAATAATGTTAATTATCACCGCTAGCATGTTGTTATTACGGGATAAAATGCGAAAGAGCGCTGGCGCAAACCCCAATGCCCTGGTGCAGTTCATCCACAAGCACCGCTCGGCTACAACCTGGATAATGGGTATGCTGCTCGGCGCCTGTGTAACCCTCTCATCGGTTGGAGCCGGCGCCTTCGCAGCAGCCATCCTGCTATCCCTGTACACCCGCCACAGCGCAGTGAGCATCGTCGGAACTGATATTGCCCATGCGGTTCCGCTGACCTTCATCGCCGGTATTGGCTACCTGTTGGCAGGTTATGTGGATGTGGTGTTGCTGGTTAGCCTGCTAATTGGCTCGCTCCCGGCGATTCATCTGGGTTCGCGGGTCAGCGCCAGCGTTCCGGACAAGTTGCTACAGCGCGTGCTGATCTTGTTCCTGTTGAGTCTCGGGGTGTATTACAGCGCGTTCAGCGGCGCCCACTAAAGCACTGGATGTTGCTAGTTGTTGGCAACGCCATGGGGCACGTGACCGGTAGCGACATGGTTGCGCGCCGATTCACAGTGCCCCTCCTGATCGTCGAAAAACACATCGGCATCAAAGGCTTGCAGGAACTGCCCCTTGTCGAGGCCGCCCAGAAATAGCGACTCGTCAATGCGGATATTCCATGCTCTCAATGTACGCACTACCCGCTCATGAGCCGGCGCGGCGCGCGCCGTCACGAGACAGGTACGAATCGGGGATTCGCCCAGAGGCAGCGCCCGCTGCAGCTGCTGCAGAGATGCCAGGAATGGCTTGAATGGTCCGCCGCTCAAAGGCTCATTTGCCGCTTCACGTTCATTCTTAGTAAATGCGTCCAAGCCATTGTTTTTATAAATTTTCTCAGACTCGTCACTAAACAGGACCGCGTCTCCATCGAAGGCGATCTTCAGCGTGTCACGCTCCGCCGCCGGCTTCTTGGATGGCAGAATCGTGGCTGCAGCAACACCAAGTTCTAGAGCCTGCCGCACATCGGCACCGTCGGTGGAAAGGAAGAGGTGGCTGTTGAACGCAGAAATGTAGCGATAGGGGCTATCCCCGCCGCAGAACGCGGCTCGAGTGATATCCAGTCCGTAGTGCTCAATCGAGTTGAAGATGCGCAGCCCGGTATCGGCGCTGTTTCTGGACAACAGGATCACCTGCACTGGCGCATCGTCCAGCTGCTCATTGAGTTTCAGTAGCTTCTGCACCAGCGAAAAGGCATCGCCCTTCTGCAAAGGCTCATCTTCATGGGCAATCTGGTATTCCTGGTACGCTTCAAGGCCCTGTTCCTCGTAGACCTTGTGGCTTTCCGCAAGGTCAAACAGTGCTCGCGATGAAATCGCAATTACCAATGGATCCATGCCGCTGGCTGACTTACTGGTCACGTTCTGGCACTCTTTGCATACAATTGACTAACATTAACTAATGATGCTATCGGCATGATATATAAGGCCTATTTTGATAAATTAAAGGGCCTCAACAGAGAGGTATCGAGTAGCGCTTCGCAAGCAAACAAAGCAGCTTTTTCGCCTCTCCCGAACCGCAGGAGCTGAGGCTCCCACAACAACAATCACTCTCAAGAGGCACTCGGCATCCTGCCCAACTCGCCGATAAAGCAGATACGACGGCGGTCACAGAGCAGCAACACCGTGTCGATTATAGTACACCAAGAGTCCGCCAAGCTTTTGGTCATTTAAGGAAATGTTTATCAGGCCTCATTGGCAATCAATAGGCTGAAAAGCAGTCACTAACCCGTAACCTGTGACCAGCTCTACACTGCCAGGCCTACACGCGCAGGAACGCACGCATGTTCAAGATACTTCGTCGCCAGACTCGCCGCCCTACTGGCCTCATTCTGACCGGTGGTGGGGCCCGCGCTGCCTACCAGATTGGCGTATTACGGGCCATTGCCACGCTACTGCCGAAAAACGCCCCTAACCCATTCAATATTATCGCTGGCACATCGGCCGGAGCGCTGAATGCCGTCTCGCTCGCCACTCATGCCCAGCGGTTGCGCACCGGTGTACGGACCCTCGAATACATCTGGACCAACCTCGACAGCAATCAGGTCTATGACACGAGCAGCGCTGACCTGCTCAGCAGCGTCTCTTCAATTGTGCTCCCCCGCCTGGGGAACAAGAACGGGGACGAGAGCCGCGCCCTGTTGAACAACGCTCCC